>NZ_JACJFF010000077.1:0-23138 GCF_014164465.1 Vibrio sp. SG41-7
CCAGCGAATATCAGTTAGCATTGTTCTTGGCATGGTATTGGTTATGGTTTTACTTTTGGCGAAGCAAATTATAACTCTTTACCATGCTGTTCAAAAAACACTCACGAAAGATCAACACGCCCTAGGCTACTTCCCCCTCGCCGCGATTAAAACGCTTTTATCTCGAACAAAATTTAACCACGAAAGGTCAACGCGCCCTAAAATCTACTGTACGAGAGTTTTGCTGATTAAGGTACTTTCGAGATATAATTAGCGCAATTTTTTCGGTTTTGATGAATCTTTGCGCACTTGATGGGCTAAAAAGCAGCAAAGCCAGATAAAACACAATAAATTCGAATGTGGAAGGTCGATTTTAAACGAGTTTCCGCGTATAAATGTTCCTTTGCTCTGTTATGTGGAATGACCACTGACAGCTTGGAAACTAGTAAATAATTAAGAGATTGGGAAATTCATTATGCGTACCCATTACTGTGGTAACCTGAACAAGTCCCTGGCGGGACAAACTGTAGAATTGTGCGGCTGGGTAAACCGTCGCCGTGATTTAGGCGGTCTTATCTTTATCGATATGCGAGATCGTGAAGGCGTCGTTCAGGTTGTTGTCGATCCAGATATGAAAGATATCTTCCCGATCGCTAACCAACTGCGTAATGAATTCTGTATCAAATTTACTGGTGAAGTACGTGTTCGTCCTGACAGCCAAGTAAATAAAGATATGGCGACGGGTGAAGTTGAGCTTTACGCAACTGGCCTAGAGATCATCAACCGTTCAGAAGCGCTTCCACTAGACTTCAACCAAACGAACTCTGAAGAGCAGCGTCTTAAGTACCGTTACATCGATCTTCGTCGTCCAGAAATGAGCGATCGTATCAAGCTTCGTGCACGTGCTTCTAGCTTCGTTCGTCGTTTCCTAGATGAGAACCTATTCCTAGACATCGAAACACCAGTACTAACGAAAGCGACACCTGAAGGCGCTCGTGATTACCTAGTACCAAGCCGTGTTCACAAAGGTAGCTTCTACGCACTTCCTCAATCTCCTCAGCTGTTCAAACAATTGCTGATGATGTCTGGTTTTGACCGTTACTACCAAATCGTTAAATGTTTCCGTGATGAAGATTTACGTGCTGACCGTCAGCCTGAATTTACTCAAATCGATATCGAAACATCGTTCATGTCTTCTCAAGAAGTGCGTAACATCACTGAGAAGCTCGTTCACGATATGTGGAAAGAGCTTCTAGATGTTGAACTGGGCCAATTCCCAGTTATGCCTTTCTCTGAAGCGATTCGTCGTTTCGGTTCTGATAAGCCAGACCTACGTAACCCACTAGAATTAGTAGACGTTGCTGACTTGGTTAAAGACGTTGAGTTCAAAGTATTCTCTGGCCCTGCGAACGACGAAAAAGGTCGCGTAGCGGTTATCCGTGTACCAGGTGGCGCTAAGCTAACTCGTAAGCAAATCGACGGTTACGCAGAGCATGTAGGTATCTACGGCGCGAAAGGTCTAGCTTGGATGAAGGTTAACGACCGTGCTGCTGGCATGGAAGGTATCCAATCTCCAGTTGCTAAGTTCCTAAACGAAGACGTGATCAACGGTCTTCTTGAGCGCACTCAAGCTGAATCTGGCGATATCATCCTATTTGGTGCAGATAAAGCGAACATCGTTGCTGAAGCAATGGGCGCACTTCGTATCAAGCTAGGTGATGACCTAGAGCTAACAGATAAGAAAGCGTGGGCTCCACTTTGGGTTATTGATTTCCCAATGTTCGAAGAAGATGGCGAAGGCAATCTTCACGCTATGCACCACCCATTCACATCACCACTTGGTGTGAACGCGGAAGAGCTAAAATCGAACCCAGCAGCAGCTAACTCTGATGCCTACGACATGGTAATCAACGGCTACGAAGTCGGCGGCGGTTCTGTACGTATTCACAGCGCAGAAATGCAAACGGCTGTATTCGGTATCCTAGGTATCGAAGCTAAAGAGCAACAAGAGAAGTTCGGTTTCCTACTTGAAGCACTTAAGTACGGTACGCCACCACACGCAGGTCTAGCATTCGGTCTTGACCGTTTAGCAATGCTTCTTTGTGGTACAGAGAACATCCGTGACGTTATCGCATTCCCGAAAACAACAGCTGCAGCATGTCTGTTAACAGACGCGCCAAGCCTAGCAAACCCAGCATCACTGGAAGAGCTAGCAATCGCTGTTAACTTAGCGAAGAAAGAAGACTAATCAAACGATTAAGCTCAACTTTCTAATCAAGCAGTGAGTTTTCGATAGAGCTTAAGTCTTAGATAGCACTTAAACTTTCAACAAAACTTAGTTTTTGATAGAATTTTTTCTTTCGCAGAACAACGAAATGCCCGTTAATTTGACGGGCATTTTTTTTTGCGTTCGATATACTAAGCTCATAAAGCATGTATAAATAATCAGTATTGAAGTTATGTCTATTATCTTAGGGATTGACCCTGGCTCTCGCATTACCGGCTATGGCGTGATTCGTCAAAATGGCCGCCATCTATATTACTTAGGTAGTGGTTGTATTCGCACTTCCGAAAAAGAACTGCCAGGTCGCTTAAAGCAAATCTATGCGGGCGTTAGTGAGATCATTACTCAGTTTCAGCCTGATGTATTCGCGATCGAACAAGTGTTCATGGCGAAGAATGCCGATTCAGCACTTAAACTTGGTCAAGCTCGTGGTAGTGCGATTGTAGCAGCGGTGAATGCAGATTTACCTGTACATGAATATGCGGCTCGTTTGATCAAACAAGCGGTGACAGGTAATGGTGGTGCTGATAAGTCGATGGTTCAGAACATGGTGATGAGCATGCTCAAGCTACCTGCCAAACCACAGGCTGATGCTGCCGATGCTCTCGGCGTAGCAATCACTCACGCTAACACCAATAAAACCTTGGTTGCACTGGCAGGTAAAGCGACAGGTGCGAGAAAAGGACGCTACCGTTAATCCCCCATCGCTTTCTAGAAGTTTTCTTTCGATGAGCCTTACGCCCTGTTTGGCTCATATCAAAACAATACGCCTCTAAATCCTTGATGAAATGAGATCTTTCGAACATAACCCAGATAATAACATTGCGTATCATTTAACATGTTATTAACATTGGTCAGAGGTCTTACAAGTTAATCAAGGATGATCACTGATGAACCCAATCAAGCTGTGGCGCGCGCTGTTTCTACCTAAAAGCAATGGGTGGAGTAACAACGAAGTCAGACAAGCCGATATCTTATTACTCTTCACTTTTATCGCATTCTTCGTGGGTGTCTATAGCTTAATCAAGTGGACTAAGCACGAAGAGCAACTTCTGATCGCCACATCTGTATTTCTTATCGTATTCGAACTGATCTCTGCACTGCTACTTCGTGTAACGAGTAAGCCGAGCCTTGCACTTAACTTTGGTTTTGTCGGCATGGCGGTACACGCGTTGAACATCATTTATCAAAGTGGTGGGGTTGTGGCTTCCACTCAAGCTTATTGGGTGCCGTTGTTAGTGGTCGCTTTCTTCTTGTCAGGAACACGAATTGTGGCTTTGGTGTGGAGTGGACTGGTTATCGGTGTTTCATTAGTGATGACCTCAGCACATATCAATGGATTTGCATTTCCCCAGCTTGAGTTAACCCCTGATGCGGTAGTGGTAGAAACTTGGTCTGGTGTGATTATGCCGCTGGTGGTGATCTGCATTGCCCAAGCCTTTACCGCTAAGCAAAAAGAGGTGGCAATCGAAATGGCAGAGGATGCGATTTCAGAAAGCCAATACGTTGCCAACCAAGCGACGCAAAGTGAAGGTCGACTTTCTATTGTCCTTGACCAAGCTAACTCAAACTCTGAAAGCTTACAGGGCGTATCTGTTCATTTAGACCAGCAGTCGCAAGATCTGCATGCTCAAGTTGAGGTGTTGAACATCAATTGTGAATCTCAGGCGAGTGCAGCAGAACAGATGAGCCAACAACTACATCAAATGACTCAAGGTATCGAAGAATCCAATTCATTTGTGGGTGAACTGAAAGAGCGCAGTGAAGCGGTTGGAACCAAAGCGCAAAAGAGCTCCGAGTCATTAGAAGCCTCAACCAGTGCAATCAGCCAGATCATTCAAAGTAATCAAGAGATCATGAAAGTCGCCGATTTGATTACTTCCGTAGCCGAACAAACCAACCTATTAGCACTCAACGCAGCAATTGAAGCCGCTCGAGCCGGTGAACAAGGACGAGGTTTTGCTGTGGTGGCCGATCAAGTGAGAGAGCTATCAGCGAAAAGCAGCCATTCAGCGATAGAGATTCGAACTTTGTTAGACCGGAGTAAAGAAGAAGTGGAAAACGGTCGAGCCATTATTGAAACTACGGCGAATGAAATGAACGGTATCATATCTGAGGTTCAAACCATTTCTACTGATGTTAATCAGCTCACCAATATTATGGCGATGCAGATGAGCTCACTGAAAGAACTCGATCTCGCGAGTTCAGAGGTGGCGCAGAGTGTTGCAGAAACTAAATCAGTATCGGGTTTAGTGGCTAATTATGGTTCTGAATTAACAGGCCATGTTACTTCGGTAAAAGAACTGGTTGAAAGCCTGAATAGTGTGGTTTCCCAAGCTAAGCAAGCTTAAATAAATCACCTTAATAAACACAAAGAACTGGATAAGCATCCAGTTCTTTTATATTCTGTCCGTCAAATAATATTCCATCAAGAGAGTGAATTGTGATCGGACGCCTACGCGGTACATTAATAGAAAAACAGCCACCAGAGTTGCTAATCGAAGTCAGTGGTGTTGGTTATGAAGTACAAATGCCAATGAGCTGTTTTTATGAATTACCAAACGTTGGCGAAGAGGCAATTATCTACACTCACTTTGTCGTACGCGAAGATGCTCAGCTACTTTATGGTTTTAACACCGTTAAAGAGCGTGCCTTGTTCCGTGAAGTGATCAAAGCGAATGGTGTCGGTCCTAAGCTAGGCCTAGGCATACTTTCAGGCATGACCGCTAGCCAGTTTGTTCAGAGTGTTGAACGTGAAGATATCTCTACGCTAGTTAAACTTCCGGGTGTGGGTAAGAAAACCGCAGAGCGTCTTGTCGTTGAAATGAAAGACCGCTTGAAAGGATGGGGCGCAGGTGATCTGTTTACGCCTGCGACGGATGCAGCGCCAATGGACTCTATGCCAACGGTTCACGATGCTGAAGAAGAAGCAGTAAGCGCATTACTTGCACTGGGCTATAAACCAACTCAAGCCTCTAAAGTTGTTGCTCAAGTGGCTAAAGATGGCATGACAAGTGAACAATTGATTCGCGAAGCACTAAAGTCGATGGTTTAATACCTCATATACTTGTTCTACAAAATAGACTCATTCACTTTGCCTTTACACAGAGTCAAGAAGCGCAGAGTCAGGAAGAGCAGAGTTAGGAATAACAGAATTTATGATTGAAGCCGATCGCCTGATTGCACCGGATAGTCCGGTCTTTAAAGATGAAGATGTCATTGATCGCGCAATACGCCCTAAAGCACTTGCCGACTATCAAGGTCAGGACCACGTTCGTAACCAGATGGAGATTTTCATTCAAGCCGCTCAAATGCGAAATGAAGCTCTGGATCATCTGTTGATTTTTGGCCCTCCCGGTTTAGGTAAAACCACGTTGGCAAACATCGTTGCCAATGAAATGGATGTAAGCATCCGTACCACTTCAGGCCCTGTTCTTGAGAAAGCCGGTGACCTTGCGGCTCTACTGACTAACCTTGAAGAAAATGATGTGCTGTTCATTGATGAGATCCACCGTCTAAGCCCAGTGGTTGAAGAGGTGTTGTATCCAGCAATGGAAGATTACCAATTGGATATCATGATTGGTGAAGGCCCTGCGGCACGTTCTATCAAGATTGATCTTCCTCCTTTCACTTTGATTGGCGCAACCACTCGCGCTGGCTCACTGACGTCTCCGTTACGTGACCGTTTCGGCATTACCCAGCGTCTTGAGTACTACAAAGTCGAAGATCTTCAAAATATCGTTCAACGCAGCGCGGATTGCCTTGGCTTATCTCTGGAGTCTGAAGGTGCATTAGAAATTGCTCGCCGTGCGCGTGGTACACCACGTATTGCTAACCGTTTACTACGTCGTGTTCGTGACTATGCGGAAGTGAAAGGCAATGGACATATTTGCCCAGATGTTGCAGATAAAGCACTCAACATGCTAGACGTTGACGCCAAAGGTTTTGACTACATGGATAGAAAGCTTCTGCTTGCGATAATGGAGAAGTTTGGCGGTGGTCCGGTTGGTATCGACAACATGGCAGCTGCGATTGGTGAAGAGAGAGACACCATTGAAGATGTGTTGGAGCCTTACTTGATTCAGCAAGGTTACTTACAAAGAACGCCAAGAGGTCGAATCGCGACCGACAGAGCGTATTTACACTTTGGAATAGATAAACCGTCTAATCGTTAAATTATTCATTTTCAAAGATCCCAGTTGCATAAGCGCTGGGATTTTTTGCTTTTTATTGAATAACAACTCTTTGAGCGATTCGATAAAAAGGCTGAATAGCCTCTGTCAAAAATGAAAACTTTGATTGCAGGTTTGATTTAGCTAGCAAAAAATGAAATAAGTTGTCATATTTTTTGTTAATACTTTATAGGTAGTTGTAATTCGTATGTTGAAGTGGTGCTGAGCTTTTGTCACAGATATCATGCGCTGTTATTAACAGAGGCTAAATTGGTGTGATTTTAATCATGATTGTACAAAAATAACTCTAATTTGCTCGAATAAAATTGATACAAATCAACGCAAGGTTCTCCTATAAACCTTTTGAAACATACTGATTTTACCAGTAATATTAGCGCCAGCTATATTAGCTCATGCTTAACAATAATCTAACTATAACGGTACGTTTTTGCTACAAATTTCAATTTGTAATAACAATTACACAAATTGTTTTAACATGGATTTTTGCGGTGAATAATCACACAAGTGTCATTCAGCCGACACAAAGGAGTTACCATGATTGATGTTGTTGATCTGTCGCGATTGCAATTTGCATTTACAGCGATGTATCACTTCCTATTTGTTCCACTGACTTTAGGTATGGCATTTCTACTTGCCATTATGGAGTCAGTTTATGTAATGACTGGCAAGCAAATTTACAAGGACATGACTAAGTTCTGGGGTAAATTGTTTGGTATTAACTTTGCTCTTGGTGTAGCGACAGGCTTAACCATGGAGTTCCAGTTCGGTACTAACTGGTCTTACTATTCTCACTATGTTGGCGACATCTTTGGTGCTCCGCTGGCTATCGAAGCGCTTGTTGCATTCTTCCTAGAGTCTACTTTTGTTGGTCTTTTCTTCTTCGGTTGGGACAGATTGTCGAAGCGTCAGCACTTAGCGGTAACGTGGTTAGTAGCTCTTGGCTCTAACTTCTCAGCGCTTTGGATCTTGGTAGCGAACGGCTGGATGCAAAACCCAGTGGGTGCGGAATTTAACTTTGAAACCATGCGTATGGAAATGGTGAGCTTCGCTGAAGTTGTCCTAAACCCAGTAGCGCAGGTTAAATTCGTACACACAGTAGCGTCTGGTTACACTACGGGTGCAATGTTCATCCTTGGTATCAGCTCATACTACATTCTTAAAGGTCGTGACCTTGCCTTTGCTCGTCGTTCTTTTGCGATTGCAGCATCTTTCGGTATGGCGGCGATCTTGTCAGTAATCGTACTAGGCGATGAATCTGGTTACGAGCTTGGTGAAGTTCAAAAAGTGAAGCTCGCTGCGGTAGAAGCCGAGTGGCACACTGAAGAAGCACCAGCAGCATTTACTGTTTTTGGTATTCCAAACCAAGAAACAATGAATACTGACTACGCAATTAAAATCCCATACGTAATGGGCATCATTGCAACGCGTTCTCTTGATACTGAAGTAACGGGCCTACGTGACTTACGTGATGATCACGTTGATCGTATCCGCACTGGTATGTACGCATACGAGCTGCTTGAAAAGCTACGTTCAGGTGATAAGTCTGAAGAAAACATAGCAGCGTTCGACGAAGTGAAAGGTGACCTAGGTTACGGTCTGCTTCTTAAGCGCTACACAGACGACGTTGTTGATGCAACAGAAGACCAAATCCAAATGGCTGCGGATGATTCTATCCCAACTGTTTGGCCTCTATTCTGGTCATTCCGTCTGATGGTTGCTTGTGGCTTCATCATGCTGTTTGTATTCGGTGCGGCGTTTGTTCAAACGTGTCGTCAGAAGATCGAACAGAAACCATGGGTACTTAAAGCGGCGCTATTCTCAATCCCACTACCTTGGATTGCGATTGAAGCAGGTTGGTTCGTTGCTGAGTTTGGTCGTCAGCCATGGGCGGTTGGTGAAATCCTACCGGTTAACGTTGCTGCATCAGCACTGACTATTGAACAGCTTTGGACTTCTCTATTCGCGATTCTTGCACTGTACACAGTGTTCTTGATTGCTGAAGTTTACCTAATGCTGAAATTCGCACGTAAAGGTCCAAGTAGCTTAAAGACAGGCCGTTACCACTTCGAACAAAACGATAACTCTGTTGAAGACAAAGTTAGCCGTTCAGTCGAAGTATAAGTGAGGGAATATTATGTTTGATTACGAAAGCTTACGACTTATTTGGTGGGTATTGATCGGTGTTCTACTGGTTGGTTTCGCCGTAACTGATGGCTTCGATATGGGTGTTGCAGCTCTTTCTCCTGTTATCGGTAAGAGCGACACTGAACGCCGTATTATGCTAAACACGATTGCCCCTCACTGGGATGGTAACCAAGTTTGGCTTATCACTGCGGGTGGTGCATTGTTTGCTGCATGGCCACTGGTTTACGCAACGTCGTTTTCTGGTTTCTACTTCGCAATGTACGCGACGTTAGCAGCGCTTTGGTTACGACCACTCGCTCTTGATTACCGCTCTAAGATTGAAGATCCAAAATGGCGTAAAACTTGGGACTACGCACTTTGCTTTAGTGGCACAGTACCACCAATCATTTTCGGTGTGGCATTTGGTAACCTACTACAAGGTGTTCCATTTGAACTGAACGAATTTATGATGTCTAAGTACCATGGTACGTTCTTCGCTCTGCTTAACCCATTTGCATTGCTTTGCGGTGTGTTGGCTCTGATGTTGTTCGTGATGCAAGGTGCAACATGGCTTCAAATGAAGACAACAGAAGAACTGCACAGTCGCGCTCGTAACGTTGCTCAGATCACTGGCTTAATTGCTATTGCTCTGTTCATTATTGGTGGCTTCTGGGTTCAGTCTATTGAAGGCTACGTAATCACTAGCACGATGGACACGTTTGCTGATTCAAACCCACTAAACAAAGAAGTATCACTTCAAGTTGGTGCTTGGATGACAAACTTCGAAACGTATCCAGCAATGTGGGCTGCACCGATTCTTGGTGTAGTAATGCCTCTGCTTGCTGTGATTGCATCTCGCTTTGAGCGTGGTGGTTTCGCATTCTTGTTCTCAAGCCTATCTAACGCTGGTGTTATTTTAACGGCTGGTTTTGCAATGTTCCCATTCGTAATGCCATCAAGCCTGAACCCTAGCCATAGTTTGACTATGTGGGATTCAACAGCGAGTGAGCTAACGCTTGGTCTTATGACCGGAGTTGCGGCGGTAATGGTTCCTGTGATTCTTGGCTACACAACTTGGACATACTACAAAATGTTCGGTCGTCTAGATAAGAAACACATCGAAGATAACGACGTTTCAGCTTACTAAGCTAGAAGTTAAATAACTTAGGAGAAATTTTATGTGGTATTTCGCATGGATTTTGGGTGTACTTCTAGCATGTGCATTCGGCATCATCAATGCTCTATGGTTAGAGCATTCAGAAATGATGGATAAAGACAGTGAGTAATCTCGCGGAGCAAATCGCTAAACTGCATCAACCAATGGATAAGACTCTGTTAAGAGCTTTATCCCTCATATTGGGTTTCATGCATGTTGGTTTAGTGATGTGGGATCCTGAAGCGTATGCGACAAGCATCGGTGGCTTTAACGCGATCATCGGGCCAATGTTCATTTGGGCAGTGTGCTCAAGCATGGTTTACGGTATCGGATTTAAGCCTAGAGCTTGGATGTGGCAGCTACTGTTTAGCCCATACGTTTCACTCACAATTTTGCTCTACCTAACGGTGTTGCGCCTTTTATAAAAGGCAGAAGATTTAGGTTCATAACGACGTGAACCTTTATACTTGTTGGGTTTTTAGCCAAAAAGAGGTCATCTTATACAGATGGCCTTTTTTTTCGTCTATTAAATCAAAAAATTCACAGCGATATACTATTAATGATAAGGAGTTAGGTTATAGTGAGATCTTTATCGTTTTGGATTGTGGTATCAAATTGCAGGGAATATCTAAGCCATTTACGTGGCCAGTGACAGTGTATTACGAAGACACCGATGCAGGTGGTGTCGTATACCATTCAAACTATCTTAAGTTTTTCGAACGCGCTCGAACTGAGATGTTGCGCTCAATTGGCGTCTCTCAGCAAGTCTTGTTAGAACAAAATATCGGTTTTGTAGTCCGACATATGGACATTGATTTTATTCAAGGTGCGCGACTTGATGATTCTTTACAAGTCATTACAAATATTTACGAGTTGAAGCGAGCTACCTTGGTCTTCTGTCAAGAGATCGTAAATCCTGATGGCAAGGCATTGTGTAAAGCAATGGTTAAGGTAGCATGTATCGATAATCAAAAAATGAAACCCAAAGCAATGCCAACATTTATTCTCACGGAGCTAACGAATAGTGACTGCTGAAATCTCAATCTTAGGCCTAATTTTAGAAGCTAGCTTACTAGTTAAAATGGTCATGCTGATTCTTATGGGCATGTCTGTTGTTTCTTGGGCAATGATCATAAAAAGAAGTAAAGTATTATCTCAAGCTTCTAAACAAACTGACGTATTTGAAGATAAGTTCTGGTCAGGCGTTGATCTCGCAAAACTGTACCAAGAGAGCAATAAGCGCAAAGACGAGCTTTCTGGTACTGAAGAAATTTTCTACGCAGGCTTTACTGAGTTTGCTCGCCTTCGTAAATCGAATGCAACATCTCCTGACTTCATTATGGAAGGTACTGGCCGTGCAATGCGCGTAGCGGTTGCCCGTGAAGTAGACGAGCTAGAAACCAACTTACCTTTCCTAGCAACGGTCGGTTCTATCAGTCCATACATCGGCCTATTTGGTACGGTTTGGGGCATCATGCACTCATTCATCGCATTAGGTGAAGTGAAGCAAGCGACATTAGCAATGGTTGCTCCTGGTATTGCAGAGGCACTGATCGCGACAGCAATGGGCCTATTTGCTGCAATTCCTGCTGTTATGGCTTACAACCGCTTTAGCAGTCGAGTCGGTAAGCTAGAGCACAACTATGCGACTTTCTCTGAAGAGTTCCACAGTATTCTTCACCGTCAAGCGATGGCTGGCAGGGAATAATAGATGGCCGGATACCAACCTAAAAAACGCAAAATGACAGCAGAGATTAACGTTGTACCTTACATCGACGTTATGCTTGTTTTGCTGATTATTTTTATGGTGACTTCGCCATTCGTTACTCAAGGTGTAGACGTTGAATTGCCTAAGGCTTCAACGGCTCAGTCTGCACAAGATCTATTGGGTGACGACAATGCGAGCTTTATTATCGTTGAAGTGAACAAAGACGGTGAGCTTGGTTTGAGTGTGAATAACGAAGAAGTACAGCGTGGCTTATCAATGGAAGACATTATCGTCCGAGTGAAAGCCGAGCTGTCTCTTAAGCCAAACTCTCCAGTAGCGGTTGGTGGTGATGCCGCAACGCCTTACGCTGAAGTGGTTTTATTACTTGATGAATTAAGCCGTGCAGGTGTGCCAAAGGTTGGCCTATTAACGGATATAAGGGAATAGCTCCGTAGCATTCATGAAAGCGAATAATAAGAAATCCAATAATTTTAGATCACCGCTTCTTATCTCTCTTGGGCTGCACGTCATCTTATTCGTTGCGCTTATTTGGGGGGCGGATTTCACAATGTCGGAACCAAAGCCTACTGGGCAGATGGTTCAAGCCGTGGTGATTGATCCTCAGTTGGTTCGCCAACAAGCTCAACAGATTCGTCAACAAAGAGAAGCGGCGAGTAAGAAAGAGCAAGAGCGTCTAGACAAACTAAGACGCGAAAGCGAACGACTTGAAAAAAATCGTAAAGCTGAAGAAGAGAACATTCGAAAGCTGAAAGAAAAGCAGTCTAAGGAAGCGAAAGCCGCTCGCGAAGCTGAAAAGCGTCGAGTTGAGAATGAAAAACAACGTAAAGTTGAAGAGGCTCGTTTAAAGCAAGAACAAAAGAAAGCCGCTAAAGCAGAAGCTGATCGTAAATTGAAAGAAGCAGCGGTTGTGAAAGCGGAAAAAGAGCGCAAAGCCAAAGAAGTGGCGATAGCTAAAGCTGAACAAGAACGCGTGGCAAAAGAAAAGGCCGCGAAAGAAGCTGCAGATAAAGCTCGTAAAGAAAAAGAAGCCGCTGAACGTGCTGAAAAGCAACGTATAGCTAAAGAGAAAGAAGCGGCAGCCGCAGCGGAGAAAGCGCGCAAAGCAAAAGAAGCTGCAACAAGAGCTGAAAAAGAGCGTAAACAGCAAGAAGCAGCATTGAACGACATCTTTGCTGGGCTGGAGACTGAATCGACTCAAAACTCTTCAGCAAGACAACAGTTTATTAGTGATGAAGCACAGCGTTACGGCGCTATTTATACCCAACTGATTCAGCAGAACCTGTTGTTAGAAGACAGCTATAGAGGACGCTCATGTCGAGTGAACCTTAAGCTGATTCCAACGGGCTCTAACGCGATATTGGGTAGCTTAAGTATCTTAGATGGCGATAGCCGTTTATGTGCAGCAACCAAGCGTGCAGTGGCACAAGTGCAATCTTACCCGTTGCCGAAAGACCCAGACATTGTGAAATCACTGAAAGACATTAACTTAACTGTATCACCAGAGTAAAAGGACGAACTTGTGTTAAAGAAACTATTACTGAGTTTTGTTTTCTTAATAGCTACAAGCAGCCAGTTTGCACACGCGGCACTGGAGCTGGTTATTACAGACGGTATTAACTCCGCAAGACCTATCGCTATTGTCCCTTTCCGTTGGGAAGGCGCAGAGCCATTGCCACACGATGTATCAGCGGTTATTGCTTCTGACTTACAACGCAGTGGTAAATTCAGCCCAGTTGCAACAAGCAAAATGCCACAGACGCCTTACAGCGAAAGTGAGGTGGATTTTGATGCTTGGACTAACTTAGGCGTTGATTCATTGCTAACAGGTAGCATCACTAAAAATGCCGAAGGGCAATATGTAGTCAACTATCAACTGATCGACATCGTTCGTGGTCAACTGACCAAAGGACAAAGCCGTGCGTTAAGTGATGAGGGCCAACTGGTACTTTCCAAAGACCACGTGTTGTTCAATAAGAAAGCGACAGTTCCTGGTAAACGCTTGAGAGAGTATGCACACCGTATTTCTGATTTAGTTTATGAAGAACTGACTGGTGAAAAAGGTGCGTTCTTAACTCGTATTTCTTATGTGGTAGTGAACGACAAAGATAAATACCCATACCAGCTTCGTGTTGCTGACTACGATGGGTTTAACGAGCGCTTGGTGCTTCGTTCTAAGCAACCACTAATGTCACCTGCATGGTCACCAGACGGTAAAAAGCTTGCTTATGTGAGTTTCCAAAATGGCCAAGCTGAAATATTTATCATGAATATTTACACGGGTGAACGTGAGAAAGTAACGTCATACCCTCGTCATAATGGTGCGCCAAGATTCTCGCCAGATGGTAAAACATTGGCATTGGTATTGTCTAAAACAGGCAGCCTTCAGGTGTACACACTTGACCTTGCTAGCCGTAAGCTGACTCAAATTACTCGTGGCCGTTCTAATAACACGGAACCATTCTGGCACCCAGATGGCAAGTCTCTTATTTTCACATCGGATCGTGGTGGTAAACCACAGATTTATAATGTAAATTTGTCCAATAATTCGACATCTCGTATTACTTGGCAAGGTAGCCAAAACTTAGGTGGCCAGATCACCCCTGATGGTCGATTCCTAATCATGGTTAATCGTAGCAACTCAGGTTTTAACTTGGCTAAGCAAGATTTGGAAACCGGTGCGGTTCAGGTGCTAACAAAGACATTGTTAGATGAATCTCCAAGTATTGCACCGAATGGAGGTATGGTTATCTATAGCTCTATTTATAACAAAACTAACGTACTATCGATGGTTTCTATCGATGGCCGTTTTAAAGCTAGATTACCGGCAACCAACGGTCGTGTAAGAGCGCCTGCATGGTCTCCGTTCCTCTAGCGAAGTGATACATTCTTTTAGCTATTGATAGTGTTAACTATTGTGGCAATTAACTATCTATAGCACTTAGTCGCTGTAGAAACTAAGTTTGATAACGTAAGGAAAAAAAGATGCAACTTAACAAAGTTCTTAAAGGCTTGATGATTGCACTACCAGTGATGGCAGTAACGGCATGTAGCTCAACTGATGAAGCAACATCTGCAACTTCAGGTACTGAAAGCAACCAAACAACTTCAGGTTCAGAAGGCAACGTAGACACAACTGTTGTAACGCCAATTGATGCTAACGCTCAACTGTCTGAGCAAGAGCTTAAAGAGCAAGCGCTACGCGAAACTCAAACAATCTACTTTGCATTCGATAACTCTACTATCGCTGGCGACTACGAAGAAATTCTAGCAGCTCACGCAGCTTACCTAAGCAACAACGTTGACATGAACGTTACTATTGAAGGTCACGCTGACGAACGCGGTACTCCTGAGTACAACATCGCACTTGGCGAGCGTCGTGCACAAGCTGTAGCGAAATACCTACAAGCTCTAGGTGTTCAAGCAGACCAAATCTCTATCGTAAGCTACGGTGAAGAGAAGCCACTTCTTCTAGGTCAATCTGAAGATGTGTACGCTAAAAACCGTCGCGCAGTACTAGTTTACTAATTTTAGTAGACTATATAATTGAGGAATTGCCTCATGTTCAGTAACACAAAGCGAGTCATTTTGCTTTCGTTACTGGCAAGTGCAGCGAACACTACGTTCGCTGCACCAGCTCCAGTATCCGATCTCAATAGCACCGCAACCAATTCATCATCTTCCTCTCGAGCAGCGTCTGCATCTAACGAATCAGATATTGAGCGTTTAGAGCGCCTGCTTCAAAATCGCAATCTCGTTCAGCTTCAAATGCAACAGCAAATCGACGACATGGCACTGGAGATCAGTGAACTTCGTGGTGAGCTGGAACGAAACAGCTACGATATGAAGCAAATGCTAGAGCGCCAACGCGAACTGTTCATTGAACTGGATCGTGTGAGAGGCGAGGTGAAAGCAGCAGGAACAGCAACGGTAACAGTAGCGGCGAGCGAAGGCTCTAAAGACGCTTCTGGTACGTTCAGTACTGATGTGGATGAGCAAACCGCTTATCAAAATGCTGTAGATATGATTCTAAAACAACGAGACTACACGGGTGCTATCGCAGCATTTCAAAAGTTTCAAAAAGACTTCCCAGATTCAACCTTCACACCTAACTCACACTACTGGTTAGGTCAGCTTTATTTTGCTAAGAAGCAAGATAAAGAAGCCGTGAAGAGCTTTGCCGCTGTTGTGTCATACAAAGACTCAAATAAGCGAGCAGATGCACTGGTTAAGCTTGGTGACATAGCTGCACGCAACAACAATGCGGCGCAAGCTAAGAAATATTACCAACAAGTCGTTACCGAGTACCCAAACAGTGCTTCGGCTAAAGTGGCTAAAACCCACTTGTAAAACAAAATAGGGGTGCTCAGGTACCTCTTTTTTATACCTGATCGCTCCCGTTTGGTGTCTACTTATCTTCTTTATGATGCCAACACATCGCCTTGTTTATGCGTTTTAAGCATTAGCTAGTCACTACTTGCAACCAATCCTTTTTGATCCTCATCGCTGTCCTGTGTAGAATACTCTAATCCTCGGAAGAAGTTGCGTAGAGCAAGAGCAATGAGTCATATACTAGATAAAATCGATACAGTTTACCCGTTTCCGGCAAAGCCAGTTCCATTGAGCGACGCTCAGAAACAGGCCCACATCGCAAACATCAAAAAACTACTTCAAGAAAAAGATGCAGTTCTAATTGCACACTACTACACCGATCCTGAAATTCAGGCTCTGGCAGAAGAAACTGGTGGTTTCGTTGGCGATTCATTAGAAATGGCTAAGTTTGGTAACCGTCATTCAGCAAGCACTTTGATCATCGCTGGTGTTCGTTTTATGGGTGAGTCTGCAAAGATCCTTACCCCTGAAAAACGCATTTTAATGCCAACGCTTGAAGCTGAATGTTCACTTGATCTTGGCTGTCCTGCGGATAAGTTTACAGAATTTTGTGATGCTCACCCCGACCACACCGTAGTTGTATACGCGAACACCTCTGCGGCTGTTAAAGCACGTGCAGATTGGGTCGTTACGTCGAGCATCGCTTTGGAAATTGTTGAAAGCCTAGACGCTGAAGGCAAACCCATTATTTGGGGCCCAGACCGTCACCTAGGTTCTTACATCGCAAATCAAACTGGCGCTGACATGTTGCTTTGGCAAGGTGAGTGTATCGTTCATGATGAGTTCTCAGCTGATGCTTTGAAGAAAATGAAATCGGTATACCCAGAAGCGGCTATCTTGGTTCACCCAGAATCACCAGCAAGCGTGGTTGAGCTGGCTGATGCTGTGGGTTCAACAAGCCAACTGATCAAGAAAGCGAAAGAGCTGCCTCATCCACAGATGATTGTCGCGACAGACAAAGGTATCTTCTTTAAGATGCAGCAATTGGTTCCTGAAAAAGAGCTGATTGAAGCGCCGACTGCAGGTGCTGGTGCAACGTGTCGCAGCTGCGCACACTGTCCTTGGATGGCTATGAATGGCCTTGAAGCGATTGAAAATGCACTAGAGCATGGTGGTAAGCAACACGAAATTTTCGTTTCTGACGAACTACGTGTTAAGTCTCTTATCCCATTGAACCGCATGCTAGATTTCGCTGAACAGCTTAATGTGCAGGTAAAAGGTAACGCGTAAGCCGTTCTTTTATCTAACCAACAAAAAACCAGCCGATAGTGCTGGTTTTTTTGTACCTGAAGATAGGTCTACAATATCAATTTTGTGGTCATGTATCTTTTTCTGATGATACATCTTGTTGATATCGCGTATTTTTTCTAGCATGTAACTAAGAGATTAAGATTTGAGGCTCGAATGATAATCTGGTTACAACTCAAACGCTGGATCAAAGCAAACATCTTTGTTTTGAATGGCAAAAACTTACTGTTCACTTTTCTTGGCTACATAGTTCTATCGTGGTCGATGCTGTATTTGGCGGGTGAAACAGATTTAACCAGTTCGGTTACCGTATTTGCTTACTACTTGGTGGTGACGGCTTCTACAGTTGGTTATGGTGATTTGTCACCGACCACGGCTGCGGGGCAGTGGATAGTCATTCTATTTGTGATTCCGGGTGGACTCAGCCTTTTTGCCGCATTACTCGGTAAAGTGGCAACAGAAGGTGTTGAATATTGGCGAGCGGGCTTGCTAGGGAAAAGGAGAGTTAGAGTGGACAACCACATTTTGATGTTGGGGTGGAATGAACAAAGAACTATTCACCTCATCCGCATGCTGCAACACGAAGAAACGGGTAAGCGACCAATCGTATTATGTACTCGTTCAGATATCGAAAACCCGTTACCCGGTGAAATCAATTTCGTCAAAGTAAACAGCTACACAGATGGCAAAGAGATGGAGAAAACGGGTATTGAGTCTGCGAGTTGCATCCTGATTGATAACCCAGAAGACGACATTACCCTGTCTGCAGCACTTTACTGTGCTAACCGAAATCCGAAAGCTCACTTACTGGTTTATTTTAAAGATGAAGCGTTGAGCGACCTGCTACACAAACACTGTCCAAACTCTGAATGTATTCCGGCTGTGGGTGCAGAGATGCTAGCAAAGGCTGCGGTAGACCCAGGTTCAAGTGCGCTTCATCAAGAGTTATTGAGCTCAACAAGAGGTATGACACAGTATTCAACGTATTTCCCTGAAGACGCTGAGCCTGTCACCGTCGCGCCTATTTTCTCTGTGTTTAAAGAGAAGTACAAAGCAACGCTGATCGCGATTGATACGGGGAGTGGTATAGAACTTAACCCAGAACTAGACCAAGTTGTCAGCAGCGGTAATAAACTATTTTATATCGCCGACGAGCGAATTGATGACTTCGATTGGAAAGGCTTCTAGAGCTACTATTTTAATCTCGTCCAACAACGAAAAAAGGCCTCATTGTGAGGCCTTTTGGGTATGTATACAGCTAACTTTATTGAGCTTCAGCCAGTGCAATACCACGCTGCGTTAATCCGCAAAGCATTACAGGAACAGCGTTGAAGATCTCTTCAAATTGCTCTAGGCCTTCGATGCCTTGCTCTGCAAGTGTCGCAATTGACGTTTCTGGATCGTAAAGCATGCTCAGTGAAAGCAACACACCGCCCACGAGTGCGTTGTCTTCGCTTTCTTCAGGCATCAATGTTTCCCAGTCATCACGGGCGATCTGCCAGCCTTGAAGTAAGCCTTCACAGAAATCGCGAGCAGCGGTATTCACCACTTCTGCATCATCCAATTGGCAAGCTTCAGGCCAAACCCACGTTCCTTCAATTAGCTCAGGACGTGTTTTATTCCAAAGCGTGATGATAACTTCAATGTAGCTCTCTAGCTGCTCACCATCCGTAAAAGGCGCGACTTCTTCGCCACCCCATAAGAACGGTAGCCACTCATGAGGGGTTAACACATTAGGTGCCGCAGCCATTGCAGTGACAAATCCCATTGTTTTGTGTTCTGTGATTAGCTTTCCTTCCAACTCTGGAAGCGCAAGAATATCTTGTAAAGTCAAAGTGAGGTACCGTAAAAGGGAACATATTTGCGCTTATAGTACCAATGAACTTGTGCCAATCAAGCTTCAATCTAAAAAGGCTTGATGTCATGGATGATAAACACTAGGTTTAACAGAAAAGAAAACAATAAAAGAATTATGCAGATACGGTCGTCTTTAAAGAAAAAAAGTATGGTAGCGCTTGGGTTATACCTTGCGATGTTTATTGCCATTGTCGGTAGTGTGACGTATTACGTCGTAGAATCCCCTGTGCGCGCCAAATTACAACAAAACCTCGACTTGCGTACGCAATTTTATCCGCATTGATTACAGAGCCGCTCAGCAGCTCTCAAGGCTTTGTTGATAGTCTAGTTGGCTTTGCTCAAGCGCATCGTAACGGTGATGATGTTATTCCGCTCTTTAAATTCATGTTGGCGGCGAGCGACGATACGATCGTCAGTGCTGGAATTTGGCCTGAACCTTATGCGCTTGACCCTAAAAAGCTTCTTAACAGCCACTTTTTCAATAAAGCCGACGATGGAAAAATTGATCAGCTTTTTTCTTATAACAATCCTAAAAACACCCCTTATCAAGAAGAGTATTGGTACACCTCTGTAGTCAACAAAGAACAAGGAACGATCTCTTGGAGCGATGTCTATATCGACCCATACACACACGTTCGAATGATTACCGCTTCATCGCCTTATTATTACGACGGCATTTTTGCCGGTGTTGCCACGGTGGATCTCTCGCTCGAAGAGCTGCTTGGCTTTATTAAGAACCACGCCGAAGAATACAATCTTGGCATTATGCTCAGAGATAAACTCAATCAAGTGTTAGTTTCGCATAACTTCAATCTCGTTGAAGGGATCTACATCAGTAGCAATCAATTTGGTGATTTCGGTTGGCAAGTGGATGTAGTTAATTCTAAGTCACGTGTAGCAGACGAAGTATTTCGTCAGGTGATGAGTATTGAGGGCGGTATTGTTCCGCTATTGCTACTTTGTGTGATGGCGGGCTATTACTTATTGAACCGTTATTTGATTAGTCCAATTACAACGATTGCCGCACAGCTAGATAGCTCGAAAGCAGGCGAAATCATAGATGTTGACTACTCAAGTGAAGACGAAATTGGTCACTTGATTAAAACGTTCAACGAAAAGACCATTTATCTTGAAGCGGAAAAGGTTAAAGCTCAGGCATCCACCAATGCAAAAACCGCTTTCCTTGCGACCCTGTCACATGAAATTCGTACCCCTATGAATGGGGTATTGGGTACTGCTCAGATCCTATTAAAAACGCCTCTAAATTCTGAACAAGAGAAGCATCTTAAGAGTTTGTATGAGTCTGGTGATCACATGATGACCCTGCTAAACGAAATCTTAGACTTTTCGAAGATCGAGCAGGGAAGGCTGGATCTTGATGAGACTCGCTTCCCACTCGATTCGATCATCGGCAGTATCAACAGTGTCTACTTCACACTCTCTTCAGAGAAAGGGCTGCAATTCAAAGTGTATTCTGAGGTGCCTTCTGGTCGTTGGTACTTCTCAGATAAAGCACGTCTACGACAAATCTTGTTTAATCTTTTGAACAACGCGGTGAAGTTTACGTCCAGAGGCTTTGTCGAGGTGTACTTGAAAGAAGTCATAGAGGGGAGTGACACCTATCTTAGTATTCGAGTTCGCGACACCGGAATTGGTATTTCTAAGGAGGCTCAAAAGCGTATTTTCAAACCTTTCGAACAAGCGGAGTCTTCCACAACAAGGCGTTTTGGCGGTACAGGCCTTGGCTTAGCGATAGTGAAGAAAATTGCCCAACTCATGGATGGTAGTATTACCGTCACCAGTGAAGAAGGGATAGGCACGAGCTTTGATGTTCGCTTGAAGATTCAGCCATGCCAGCCTGGCGAGATAGAGAGCTTGCCACATAAGAAGTTGGACTACTCAGGCTTAAAAGTATTGATTGTCGAGGATAACCGAACGAATACGGTGATCATTGAAACCTTCATGAGCAGCAAAGGTTTCACTTGTAAGAGCGTCGAAAATGGTGAACTTGCAATACAAGCCGTGGTTGCCGAGCGCTTTGATTTGGTACTCATGGATAACCATATGCCTGTGATGGATGGCGTTGAATCAACCACTGCGATTCGTGCTTTGATAGGTGATGTGTCATCGGTACTGGTATTTGGTTGTACGGCTGATGTCTTTAAAGAGACTCGCGAACGTATGCTGGGGGCGGGTGTGGACTACATTATCGCTAAGCCGATTGATGAGCGTGAACTGGATGATGCCTTGTTCCGCTATTCAAATAAGCTTTACCAATACCATGAAGTAAAAGCGGATGCTCTCGAAAGCCAAGATGTAAAAAAACACGACTCGAAAAGTAAAAGCGAGTCACTGCCTAAACCTGATCTGCGAAATAAAGATAACACCGAAGAGCTATTGGTGACGCTGTATGTGGCGCTAGAAGACAACAACCTAGAACTGATTCAATTTGCACTAGAGAGTCTACGTGCCCACGTTGAACCTATGAACAACGCTGAACTTACTGAACAAGTCGATAAAGCGCTAGAGCAGGTTTCTTTAGGAGCACCACCTACACAAGATGTCATTAATATCATTACCGTAAATCTACCGATGGCTTAAATGTTGTTTAATTACGGTAAGTAAATGACGAATTGTCCAATATTTGACCTTGGTTTGATTTTTTGGTGGAAGCTACTGCATTTTAAGAGGTTTTTGGTTGTTAATTTACAACTTGATTTTTAATTTGGAATGTATGACTGCTAATCTTATGATTTAATAGCGACATTATCTGGTAGGGTGTAAATACACCTTGTTTATATGTTACTAATTCACTCAATAGGCAGTGATATATTTTAGGTTTGGCGTCGATGAAGTCTCGTGGTCCATTTTGTATTCGAAACGCAGCTGCGGATACATTTGCTATGGTCGTTTTCTGTTTTATTTCAGGCATGATCGTAGAAGTGTTTATTTCTGGTATGACATTTGAGCAGTCTCTCGCTTCTCGAACGTTATCTATCCCAGTGAACATTGCTATTGCTTGGCCTTATGGTCTTTTTCGTGATTGGTTTTTACGTAATGGTGCAAAGCTTTCACAAAGTTCGTTGATGAAGAATATTTCTGACCTTTTAGCTTACGTGTTGTTCCAGTCGCCTGTGTATGCCGGTATTTTATTGGCGGTGGGTGCTTCAAGCGACCAGATCGTTACGGCTGTAACCAGTAATGCGGTTATCTCGTGTGGTATGGGCGTACTTTATGGCTACTTCTTAGATATGTGCCGTAAATGGTTTCGAGTTCCGGGCTACTATCAACAAGCTTAAGAAAAGCAACAAGCGTAAGTGCAGCGAAAGAATGAAATTTGGTTTGTTTTTGATCTAATGAGTTAATTTGTAATCGAACAAACTGAAAAAGGCACTTTTTTTGACAAAGCCCCTTGACCAAAGCAAGCAGAATCAATAAAGTAGCGCCTCGTTGAGTGACAAGCTCAACACTCAATTTGTGGAAGGATGGCTGAGTGGCTTAAGGCGCTCGCCTGGAAAGCGAGTATACGTTTATAGCGTATCTGGGGTTCAAATCCCCATCCTTCCACCACTATTCAAAACCCTAGCAGAAATGCTGGGGTTTTCTCGTTTTAGAGCCCCTATATTTCACGTCATCTACATCCACCCCTAGTATCAGTTCCTTTAATCATTTCTTTATAGTTATTTCCTCTATTAATGGCGTCGCAGACTGAACCATATTTGGTGTTTTTATCATCGATAACCGCTTGATCTTTTGGTATGAATCTAGATTATTAATAGTACGAAATATTATTAATAATCTAACTATTAGGAATTCATTACCCCATGACAGAAATCCTAGTTTCTCCAATGCTCTCTTTTACTATCGCGATTTCGTTACTGTTTATCGGTAAAGGTTTGATTGAACGATCTGAAGTATTAAGAAAGTATTCACTACCAGAGCCTGTGATTGGTGGCTTTGTTTGTGCTGCAACCGTAGCGGCGCTTTACTATATTTTTGAAATCCAAATCACCTTTAGCCTAGATGTCAGAGACTTTTTACTTCTCTACTTTTTTGCGGCTTTGTTGCGTAATTCAATGGAACTAAATCAAGAACCTACGATCTGATCAGCTACCTCCACCCTCTCTCGTAGCCCTATGCCTAAGCCTCGTTACAAAACAACCAACTGGAAGCAATACA
>NZ_JACJFF010000078.1:0-23119 GCF_014164465.1 Vibrio sp. SG41-7
CTTCAAGGAAGCCATAGACCAATTTTTTACTGTAACTCTTCCAGAGATTGCAGGTTCGTTGACGTCTCGAATCAATGACAATTTTCAGGTGTTTAAGCCTGCATCTTCAAGTTGATTGGGTATATCAAGCCAATTTGTAGCAAACTCCAAAAATTCGCCATCGACGGTTTGCATGCGTTTAGCGCCTAAAGGACCTTTATCTTCAATCGTTTGCTTTCCAACCACACCAAACCTTGGGTCTTCTTGCATGTCCACACTCTCGGTAGCAACGGTGTGAAGAACATTGCGAGGGCGCCCTCTGAAGTTAGGGTCTGTTGGGAATTCAGGCTGTTCAGGCATCTCCATAACGTTGAGGTGGTAAAGGAAACCGAAGAATTCATCAAAGCCATGCACCGTTGGCAAGTGACTGTTGTTATCGCCTAAGTGACTTTTACCGACATGCACGGTCGCATAGCCTTTGTCTTTTAGCATTTCGGCTAGGGTTGGATCTTCTTTTTGAAGGCCAAGCGAAGAGCCCGGCTGACCGACAGACGTTAAGCCTGTTCGGAAAGGATATTGACCCGTGATAAAGGCAGAGCGCCCCGCGGTAGAGCTGCCTTGTGCGTAGTAATCGCTGACCATCATGCCGCGTTCGGCAATTCGATCAATGTTCGGCGTATCCACTGCGCCTAAACCACGGTGGTAGGCAGACAGATCCGTTGGGCTCACATCATCGAGCATGATGGCAACCACATTAGGTTGGCTCGCTGCATGTACGTTGACGCTCGCCAGTACCGAGAGCGCCAGAGCGGATTTAACAAAAGACTTATACATTTATAACCCTCATTCACTATGAGTAAATCGCTGAAGTCACAACGAAAATTGTGCATGTCTCAGCGAACCATTGTTGAGGTAAATGGTATAAGAAAGACGCCAAAAATGGCTTGATAGCCACTATTACGATTCTTAATAGTGGCCTTTAAAAAAGGGAGTTATTTAGAAGGAATAGTAGCGTGATGCTAGGATTGAATAATCGACGTAATTTCTTTTTGAAGCCAATCCGTGAACGGGTTATTACGGTTTGCTTGATGAGTAAACAGTGCCAATTCTCGACGATAGGTGTCTTTCAACAGTTCCGGCGGTAAATCGATACAACGATAAGAGTGATCAAGTAAATAGCGGCATTTCGACGATGTTACATAGATAAAGTCGCTGTCCTTAACGACTTCTAGCATCAAATTCATATTGTTGCTTCTGAGCCCGATGTGTTTATCTAAGTCGTATTTTTTGATCAACATTTCCGTCTTGGACGGCTGAATGTAACCAGGGATCATATTGATACAGAGTGGGTATTTCAGAATATCCTCAAGGGAATTGCCTTGAATTGGGTGGTCAGCTCTTAGCACCAACATGAACTTATCAAAGCCAACTGGGCGCTCAGTCAGGGTTTTATTGACGTCCATAGGAAGATAGCTCACTCCCCAACACATTCGGTTGGTCTCTAGGGACTGCACACCATTATCTAACCAAGGTGAGCATTGGAACGTCACTTGCGGCGCTTCTTTGGTCAGCTTTTTGATTAGTGGCACACCCACTGGGATCAACAGCGGGGAAGGCAGCATGATTTGAATCTCCCCTCTTAAATCTTCCAAGCCCCACTCATCATTGGGTATGTAAAGGTTATCTAGTTGCTCTAATAGCAGAGGCAAGGTTTCGATAAGCTTCAAGCATTTTGGGGTGGGTTCAAGCCTTGCTTTATCTCGAACAAACAACTCATCATCAAATTGTTCTCTGAGCTTACGAAGCATGACACTGATCGTCGGCTGACTTACGTTCAAGGCTTTGGCTGCACTCACCGTTTGACGAGTTTCATTAAGCACCAAAATGAGCCGCAGTAAGTTTAGGTCTTTGGTCATGCCCTACTCCAAATGATTTAGAAAAGTGGAAAGTACGCTGGCGAATACCCTTTTTTCATCGCTTCTACCATAGGCAATAATTTGGGTAATGCGTGACGAAAAAACATCTCATACCCTTGGCATAAATGATTCATCGGACTGCCATCTTCGGTTGTTGCTATTCTGTTTTTAGGGCAACCACCTTGGCAGAGTTCAACAAAATCACAACGTCGACAAGTGCTGTTTAACTCATCATATTTGTTGGTGCCAAACGCGATTTGTTCTGGTGAGCTCGCCATGGCTGCAAGCTTATCACTGTTCATGGTGCCCAATTGATGATCTTGATACCCATAATGGTCACAACTGTAAACATTGCCGTCATGCTCAACCATTAATTGCTGTCCACAAGTCGCGCTGTGATGGCACATTTGGCTTTGGTAACCCATCAACACCATTAAACAGTTTTCAAAAAACTGGATATACACTTTACCGACATCATTGGCGCTCCATGCATCAAACAAGTCACAAAGAAATTGCCCCCATTGCTGGCCCGTTAACGACCAGTCGTGCCCTGTTCGCCTGTCCAACTCATGATCGATACAAGGCTGAAACTGCATGTAACCACTGCCATTTTCAACCAAAAACTGATAGATCGTTTTACCGTGTTTGTAGGTTTTATTGTTCACGACCGTCAACGTATTAAAATCAACATTGTGCTTCTTTAGGTAAGACATCCCACGCACTGTGCGTTCAAAAGACGACTCGCCATTTTTGTCGATCCGAGCGATGTCATTCAGAATATTGGGCCCATCGATACTGATGCCCATCATAAAATTGTGTTTAGCAAAAAAACTCGCCCAACGATCGTTAATCATGGTTCCATTGGTCTGCATCGTATTCACGACGAGCTTGGTAGTCGCTTTGCTTGCCTGCGTTTTCATCGCAGCTTCATAGAAATCGAGCCCTCTTAACATAGGCTCGCCACCATGCCAGATAAAGTCCACTTGCTGATCTTTCATTGGCTGCGCGTCGATATGAGCACCGACAATTTTCTCCATCATGTCCAGAGACATTGAAGACCTCTTATCGACATCTTGTCTATTAAGATAATAGCAGTAGCTACAATCCAAATTACATTGAGCCCCTTCTGCTTTAATGAATAAGCTAAAAGGATAAGTAGATGTGTTCATATCGATTCCCGTACTTTTTTGCCAACATATCAACCGAAAATCAATCAAACAATAGCGCCTCACGCCCCCTACCTGCACACGTCGTAGAGTCGCTTCACCACCCTAAAACAATGTTAACTAAAACAAATACTTGAGTGGTAAAATTAGACTATTAACATCCTTAATATCGGCTATTACACTCCTTAATCTCACTTGCTCATATGATAAATGCCTAATTCTGTTCCTACGATCTAAGGTGTTCCATGAGAAAGCTCCTCTATAAGAAAAGTGTACTGACCAGTTTAGTGTGTTCTTTATCCAGTATTATCGCGATGCCATCCCTTGCCCAACAATCTATTAATCCTGAAGAAGAGCTCGCTTACAATCTCGGTGTTCAAGCATTTATCTATGGTACAGGCCCATTAACCGTGGCAGCGGTTAGGCAAACGACCACATCTGTTGATGCGCCGATGGACAACGCCATGGCACCATTGAATGAGATGGGTAAAACACGCGTTCTATCCGGACCTCAGGATAGGATTGTACCGACCGTCAACAACGATACGCTCTACTCACAAGCTCACTACGATCTGGATTTATCAGGTCCAATGGTGATTGATATTCCTCGCACCGATAACCGTTACTACATTGTTCAGCTATTGGATGCTTACTCAGATTCGATTGAAGATCTGCACGTGAAGAATGTAGGCGACCAAGGTTCAAAAGTGCTTTTGGTCAACAAAGGATGGGCTGGTGAAGTACCAGAGGGAATTGATCGTGTCGTAGAATCTCGCACTCCTATGGTTTGGTTGATTCAACGAACGGGCGTGTTTGGCGAGCAAGACCTCAATGACGCACTGGTTATTCACGATAAATTCCTCAGCTACCCACTAGATCAACTCGGCGCAGAGCATGACATCGTAGAGCTCAAAGCTTCAACAGGTCGTATCCCACCCATGGCGAGGCCTGAAGGGCTAGAGTGGTATTCGCTAATTGACCGTGAACTACGAAAAAACCCGATTCCAGAAGATGCTGCCATCGTTGATCAATTCCAACAAATTGGTATTGGAGGATCGACCCCCTTTAACCCTGAAGCACTAACCTCAGCACAGAAAAAAGGGCTAATGCGCGCGATTGAGTCTTCACAACAGATCATTCAATACGCTGGTCGAAGCATCGGCGATATCAATAATGGCTGGTCGATGATGTACGAGGGTGGCCGCTACGGAAATGATTACCTGAGCCGAGCGAGCATCAATATGCGTGCGGCTGGTTTGAATGTACCAGAGCGAGCACTCTACCCAAATCGATACACAGACTCGAATGGCGAGCAACTGTCGGGATCCAATCAATATCGAATGACCATGCCAGCTGATGCACCCGCTGACGCCTTTTGGTCTTTGACCATGTACGACGCTAAAAACCTGTTCATGGTTGAGAACTTCATTCAACGCTACTCCATTTCAACCAATCGTAAAGATGAGCTGAAATACGCAGAAGACGGCACCTTGCCAATATGCATTCAATACGTAAAACCGTCCGATCCGACGTGTAACTGGCTACCCGCGCCTCAAGATGACTTCTATCTTCACATGCGCCTGTATGAGCCAACTCAAGCCGTTCTCGACAATGAATACCCACTGCCACAAGTTGAAAAGCTCTAGCCTCAATTAAGTTAATTACTTCGATTAATCCAACTAAGGCAATTAAGTCGATTGCCACAGCATTCTTAATGTTCGCTCGTGGCAATTCGTTCCATCCCTAAACACATGGCTCAAACTGCTAGCAACATAGCTCATACACTGAAAATGAGGTTCTATTCTTGAAAACACCTTTCATCACACTGTCTCTGTTAGTAACAGGGATAGTCAGCTCTCTCGCGCACGCGGGTGGATTAAACCTATCTCAGATTGCGACAACCAAAAGCGTTGGCACAGCCGGCGCAGGAAACGTAACCGCGAACGATGCATCCGCCGTGATCACCAACGCTGCTGGGTTATCGGCCATTGAAGAAAGCGCTTGGATTCTCGGCGTTCAATACCTCGATGTTGAAACCACATTTGTCCGTGACGATAACTCGGCTTCGACCACAGGAAGCAGCGCCGATGTTCTCCCTCATTTGTCTTACGCATCAAGGCTCAATGACCAATGGGTCGTCGGCGCAGCATTGCACGCAGCAGGCGGCACTGGCGTTGAATACTCTCACGGTGTTGGCGCGCACCCTGCTTTATTGATCAAAGAAAATAGCATTTCGGCACTCAACTTAACGTCGTCATTGTCGTATCAAGTTAGTGAACAACTGTCTCTTGGTGGTTCTTTGATATTGCAGCACGCAGCGCTTGAAACTCAAGCTTTGAACGGTCGAGAACTCCAAGGAGATAGCCTCGACCTAGGGTTCGGCCTGAGTCTCAATCACCACATCAGTGACAACACACAATTGGGTGTCAGTTATCAGGGCCAATTTGATCACGACCTTTCCCTTGATAACGCCAACGCTTTTGGAATTAGCTCTGAATTGACGTGGGTTCGAAGCTTAAACTTAGGGTTGAAGCATTCATTAAATGAAGATTTAAACCTTCTACTCAGCTCCAACATGGAGACATGGCAAGATTATGATGACAAATACTCAACCACCTACTCTCTTGGGGTTGGTGTGGAATACGCATATGAGGATTGGTTGCTTTACAGCGGAGTGAGCGGTGACACGAGCCCTGTAAGCAGTCAAAACAGAGATGTGTTACTCCCGCTCGACAAACAGTGGCGTATCGGATTCGGCGCTGAGAAGAAGATATCCAATGACTTAAACCTAGGATTGAGCTACCAATACCAAGATTTAGGCCATGGTGAAATTAATGCTGACTCAGGACTATTTCAGCCTTCTGGCAGCTATTCGACCAACAGAGTTCACTTCATCACTTTGTCTCTTCGCCATTAAAGCGAACTCTTGAGCGTTATTCGCTTCTAGCAAGAAACCGTACAAAAAAGGATTGGCTGTGACAGCAATCCTTTTAAATTCATGAATATCATTCTGCCAACCAGAAAGCCTCGAACACCCTTTACGCTCATGGTAATTGTCGTTATTGTGATTCTCTACGTCATCATCACAAGGACTGTCTGAGAGTTATGAACAGCACGATTGAAACTATTCTGGGGCACCGCTCCATTCGTCAATATACAAATCAACCGATTGAAAAAGCACAACTTGATGTGATTATTCAGGCTGGTCTCGCGGCTTCATCATCGAGCTTACTGCAGGCTGTTTCTATCGTGAGAGTGACAGACAAAGAGAAGCGCAAACTGTTAGCCGAATACGCAGGTAACCAAACTTACGTTGAGAATGCGGCTGAGTTTTTGGTGTTCTGTATCGACTATCAACGCCACGCTCAAATTAACCCTGAAGTGAAAACCGACTTTACTGAACTGACCCTGATTGGCGCGGTAGATTCTGGCATCATGGCGCAAAACTGCATGTTGGCTGCTGAGTCTCTAGGTTTAGGTGGCGTATACATTGGCGGGTTACGTAACAGCGCACAACAAGTGGATGAACTGCTAGAACTGCCACAACACACCGCCGTATTGTTCGGAATGTGCTTAGGTCATCCGGCACAGCAACCAGAGGTGAAGCCTCGCCTCCCTGCTCATGTGGTGATGCACGAAAACCAATACCAACCGCTGAGCCTAGATGAAATTGCCAGCTACGATGATTCAATGCAAAGCTACTACGCAAGCCGTTCAAGCAATCAAAAGCAGAGCAGTTGGTCACAGCAGATCACTCAAAAGCTGTCTGGCGAATCTCGCCCGCATATCCTGCCTTACTTGAACAGCAAACAGCTGACCAAGCGTTAAGCCGTTAAGAGCTTGCAACAAACCACATCAAACAGCAGTACAAACAAAAATGTCAGCGTATTATGCGCTGACATTTTTCATTATTCTGAGGTCGACTCTTTTAGAGGTATTTCTCTATCGGGAGAAGCTGTAGGAAGCCTGATTGCATGCGTTCCCACTTGCCAGTTTCTGGTTCACTGTCCCAACGTTGATCGCCTGAATACCAATACACATCACCGTCTTCCAGTTCCAAACGCCAGCTATTGTCGTCACTCATTGCTTGCTCAATAGTTTTTGCTAACGTTTCAGCAATCTCTTTATTCTCGATGATCAAAACCGATTCAGTATTGAGATAGGTAGAGCGCAAGTTGAAGTTAAATGAGCCGATGCTCGCGATGCTGCGGTCGAATACGACTGATTTTGCGTGCAAGCCATAGGCCGTTTCAGGCGCACATTTAGACACGTCTTGAGTCGAAGCTTCACACAGCTTAGATTCTGGTTTTAGCTCAAACAGGTCGATGCCATGCTCCAACATGTCGTAACGTCTGCCCGCATAAGCAGAATGATTAGTCACCAGATCATTAGAAGCCATAGAGTTCGTTAGCGCTTTTATCTCAACGCCCTGGTTGTTCAATACCTGCCACTCTTCAAGCTGACCGTCATCGAATACAAGGTAAGCCGATTCCAACAAGATCTCTTGTTTCGATTCACTCGCTAACTTCCCTAGAAGAATCGCGGTCGCTTTCGGTTCATCGGTATTATCTGAGTCTTCAGGGACGGGCTGATCGTAAACAAAGCGCGCATTCACCCAAGTCATCTCATCAATCACCTCTTTCAGTAAGCTATCAGAAGCCTTACGATCTAATGGTAATTCAGGATAATTTTGATAATGCGGAACGACAATATTATCTATCTTCGAGAGATCAGGTTGCTCGTCATCACCCAGCATATCGACAGGGTAAGACCAACGGCTGTTCCAGTATTCAATAAAACTGGTTTGGATAGTGTTAACTACCGAGCCCATGACTAATACATCGCGGTCTCGGAAATTGATTTCATCAGAAAGGTCGAAGTATTCATCACCAATATTACGTCCACCCACCACAGACAAAGTACCATCTACGGTAAACGACTTATTGTGCATACGACGATTTAAGCGAGAGAAGTCACCGACAAAGCTCAGCCATTTACTGAAGCCACGGCGTGTTGGCGTTGGATTGAAGATACGAATCTCGACGTTAGGGTGCGCATCCAGTGCCGACAGCAAACCTTCACGTTCGTTGAGGTTGATATCATCCAGCATTACGCGCACCTTCACACCACGCTCAGCCGCGGCTAATAAACGGCTAGCGAGATAGCTGCCCGATTCGTCAGAGTTCCAGATGTAGTATTGAATGTCGATGGTGTGCTCGGCACTTTCGACCAGCGCTAATCGCTGTGCCAAAGCATCCCAACCGGACTCTTGCAGACGAACCGCAGTGTTGCCTTGCTCTAAAGCTTCAGGCTGAAATTCATTGGTTAGAACCGATAAAGAACTAGGTGCAGGAGAGGTTGGCGGTTCTGTTGGATGATCGATGCCTTCAGGAAGTGAAGAACACCCACCTAAAACGGCGATTAAGATTAACGTTAAACTGATGCGTTGGAGCACAGGCATGTATCTGACTTCCTTTTCACGATGGCGTCTTTAGAAACTTTCCGTACAGCTTTTCAATGAACAAGCTATTCCGATCTATTCATTGATTATTACTGCTAAATCCTGAAATTTATAGGTAATTATCCAGTATAAATTTAAAGGTCAGTAAATTGCCTACAGATCACTTAAGTTGAGTGAGCGCCAAACAGTATAAACTCAGCGGCTTTTCGACCATTTCAATGGTGAGTTCAGTTCGGTCTGGGTTGCAGTTCAACGCCAAAGCGTAGCCGTGTAAATAATCCACCAGCAAGTCCAACGCATTTTTGGTTTGCTCTTCCGTTAACGCTAACGGGCTCAACACCGCTTCAAAACGTTCACTAAATACCTCCATCGGCCCGAGGGGTTTCATGGTCAATAAGGTCTCTAACAAGCCTCTATATTCGTTGAGCATCGACAAGTAACTCACACTGAGCCGATAAAGGTTATCTCGCCAGTCTTGGATCAGCTCTGGCTGTGCAACTTCTTCAATCAAAGAAACCGTGATTGCCTCAAGCAGATCGTTTTTGTTTTTGAAGTAATGGTATATAGCCATCGCATCGACCCCGAGTTCTGTCGCCAACCCTCGAATACTTGGCACTTTGCCACTCTCTCGCATCATGCTTTTGGCAATAGTGAGAATTCTCTGTGCGCTGAGTTGGCTTGATCCACTCTTTGGTCGACCTCGTTTCTGATCCTTGACAGTCATACCGTCACCTCTTAAACTTTATTTCTACACTGTAGAATATTTTAATTTATTACCGTGTAGATGCCAAGTTTCTCATCGATATCGGAGTTAAAAATGTCAAATATTGTATTCATCGCAACCAGTCTTGACGGTTACATTGCAGACAAACAAGGCGGCTTAGATTGGCTGCAAGCGATTCCAAATCCAGACGGTGACGACATGGGTTACAACGCCCACACCGATCGTATCGATGCACTGGTCATGGGACGAAATACAATGGACATGGTGTTGAGCTTTGGTATCGATTGGCCTTACAGCAAGCCAGTCTATGTACTGAGCAACACTTTAAGTGAAGTACCTCAAGACCTTGAAGGTAAAGTATTTCTGATGAAGGGCGAGCTTAAAAAGATTGTCGCGGATTTGAATAACAAAGGCCTAAAGAACTTGTATATTGATGGCGGCATCACCATTCAAAACTTCATGAAAGAAGACCTGATTGATGAGCTGATCATCTCGACCATTCCAGTCTTACTTGGTGGTGGGTCTCCGTTATTTGGTGACTTAGTATCTCCCGTCGATTTTACATTGAAAGACGTCACGACGTACCTTGATGAGATCGTGCAAACGCATTACTTACGTAAGCGCTAAAGCTGTTGTTGATCTAAGGGCATGAAAGGATCAACACCGAAAACATTGTTCACGCTACGTAACCTTTATCGTCTCTACACAAGCCTTCCCTATCGTAGTACCCTTTATCGTCTCTCATTCTTGATGGTAGCTGGATATTATGAAGCTTTTGGTCGATCGCACTGGTGAACAGTTTTTAGAAATTCTGCAAGAATCGGGAGACACGCTGACGGTTCAATTCATTACCAATGAAGGCAATCGAAAGGGTAAGCCGTTCCAAGATAACTTGAGTGGATTGTTCCTCACAGGGTGGAAGCCGCGCACGACCTCAACCGCGATTGGCCTAGAACGCTTTAAACAAGGCAAGCTGAAAGACTCTAAAGTCAGCTTCGCTTTGCACCAACTTTACCCGCTCGGCCGAGATGTAAAATTACCTTCCGGTGATATCGCAACTATCGCGAGTTACGCCAATACCCATGCCGATGGCTACTATATGTTTGTGCGCCTCAACGATGAATTAACCCGACTCAAGATTACGCTCGATTGGGAACTGCAACCTTCCGCTCAGAGATTGGCTCTGTCTTATTACCCAGCCCCAAGAACTAAAGAAGAGCTCGACAACATTGACGATTTTGATGCGTGGGCGGGCGGTTTCTAAACACTCCTCACCTACGCTTAGTAGCACATAATACCCAAGTTATTATCAATTATTTTTTGACAATAATTCAAATGTAGCACTGTTTATCGTTTCAAATATTCCTACTATTATTTATCCATCGACACAGACTGCAGCTCAATGAACAAAAAGTGGCGCTGTATACACAGACAAATCACCATTTCGGTGAAAAATAATATAGGTACCAACATGACTCAACTAACTATCGTCGCTAACGAAGACAAAATTGAATTGGTTAAAGCAGAGCTGCTAAAGCTGATTGATATTACTCGCGCTGAAGAAGGCTGCATCAACTACGACCTTCACCAAGACAATGAAAACCCAGCACATTTCACTTTCTACGAAAACTGGACGTCTCGTGAACTTTGGCAAACACACATGGGTAATACTCACCTCGCTGAATACATGGCAGCAACCGAAGGTAGTGTTACGTCATTTACACTTAACGAGATGACTAAGATCGCTTAAGTACAGTTTCAGTAGTCTGTTACTAGAAAGCACACTGACAAGCTATCGAGTTCAATTTGAAAGCCCCGCTACACGTCAGCGGGGCTTTTTCATTTATGCGGATATCGTCAGCCGCCTTAGTTAGAGCTTCAAACGGGGTTGAATAAAATCAATAAACGCCGAGATACGTTTAGAGACAGATGACGACTTGTAATAAACCGCATTCACTCGCTCTCGGTCTGTGTTGGCAAGTTTGTCTTGTTCCAGAATAGGGATTAAACGCCCTGCTGCCATATCTTCCTGCACCATAAACCCCGATAAACAAGCAATACCATTTCCAGCTAAGACTAGTTGACGCACGGTTTCACCATTACTGGCTGTCACGGTAGGCGCGACATAACTTTGGTTTGGCAAAGGCCAATGGTTAAGCACTTTGTTACCCGCAAATCCCACAATTTGATGCGAACTCAAATCTTCAGGTTTGGTGGGCAGCCCACGCTTAGCGAGATAATCGGGTGACGCTACAATATGGAGTAAACTTTTTCCTAACGGGCGAGCGTGCAGTGTTGAATCGGACAACTTACCGATTCGAATCGCAACATCAGTTCTCTTTTCTAGAAGATCAACGAAGCCTTCGTTGGAAGTAAGTTCCAACTCAATGTCTGGGTAAGCCTCTTTGAATGACTGCACCAACGGCACTAGCTGATGGAATACGAATGGACTGGCGGCATCGACTCTTAAACGACCTTTTGGCAACTCACCGCGCGACACAATTTCTTCTTCCGCGCTCTGAATCATCTGTAATCCCACCCTGACTGAATCGACAAACTGCCGTCCTTCCTCCGTCAATTCCACGCGTCTCGTTGTTCGGTTGAATATTGAGACGCCGAGTTGCGACTCAACCTTACTCACCGAACGAGACACCTTGGCGACCTGCACATCCAGCGCCTCTGCCGCCGCAGAAAAACCACCAGCATCGACAACGGTGAGTACCATTTCTAAATCATCTGAACGGGTTAACATGAGGCTCCTTCGCTATCTTCATTTTGTTTAATGTCATCACGCTTGTGCTCATCACAGCTCAAATCATCTGTATCTTTTCGGTCTCATCAGCTTAATCCAATGATCGGCTAACTCTCCAATTATTGCAAATAACACAAAGGTTATTTGTTAATGATAGCATTTTTCACAAATATATTTTGCTAGATAATCCTCGCCATCAAACGAAGCGCTCCTATTGCAGTCACAAGCTGCCCCATTTTATCGCGCTCGGTATTTAACAAAGAACAGTAAGAGAGATGATTATGCCACTAGCATTACTCGCATTGACGCTCAGCGCCTTTGCCATCGGAACCACAGAATTTGTCATCGTAGGCTTGATTCCTACCATGGCGAGCGACTTGAATGTATCTCTGCCATCGGCAGGCCTATTAGTCAGTTTATACGCGCTTGGCGTTGCTATTGGCGCACCAGTATTAACGGCATTAACCGGCAAATGGAATCGTAAAGCGGTGCTGCTAACCGTGATGGCATTGTTTGTCATTGGTAACTTATTGGCGTGGCAAGCTCCGGGTTATAACACGCTGATCGCCGCACGAATTTTGACCGGCCTTGCCCATGGCGTGTTCTTCTCGATTGGATCGACCATCGCGACAGGTTTGGTTTCAAGAGATAAAGCAGCCAGTGCCATTGCGATCATGTTTACGGGTTTAACGGTTGCATTGGTAACTGGAGTACCACTGGGCACTTATATCGGCCAAACCTTTGGATGGCAAGCGACCTTCTTGATCGTTGCTCTGCTTGGTCTTATTGCTCTTATCGGCAGCGCTATCTTGGTTCCAAGCAACCTTAAGCAACCACCAGCGGCGAAGATTTCGGCACAACTAAAGGTTCTAACTCAACCACGCTTACTGTTGGTTTACGCTATCACAGCACTAGGTTATGGCGGTACATTCACAGCGTTTACGTTCCTCGCTCCAATACTGGAAAATGTATCAGGATTTGATTCGAGCTCAATCAGCTTAATCATGTTGGTTTACGGTGTTTCAGTGGCGGTAGGTAACATCTGGGGTGGTAAGATGGCTGACAAGATGGACCCAATTAAAGCACTGACCGTTATCTTCTCAGGTTTAGCCGCGGTACTGGTGGTATTCAACTTTACCGCAGTAAACCCTTACGCAGCTGTTGCTACCATTTTGGTTTGGGGTGCATTCGCATTCGGTAACGTTCCGGGGCTACAAGTGTATGTTGTGAAACTGGCTGAGAAATACACACCAGACGCAGTCGATGTCGCTTCTGGGTTGAACATTGCAGCCTTCAACGTCGGTATTGCATTGGGCTCGTGGGGTGGTGGTTTGATTGTCGCGAAATCTGGATTAATGAACACCCCTTGGGTAGGTGCTGTGATTGTTTTGATCGCTCTTGTTCTGACTCGATTCAGTGGTGCGTTAGATAAGAAGCAAGCACAACACGCTGTTCCATCTAGCATCTAGCATCTAGCCTCTAGCATCTACCAAGGATAGAAAAAACAAATCCCGAACCTAGGGTCGTGCTTTGTCATTTAAATCTGATTATTGTCCGTTATCGATCGATTTCAGCACTTTACATGGGTTACCGACTGCAACCACATTGGCTGGGATGTCTTTAGTTACCACACTGCCTGCGCCAATCACGCTGTTTTCGCCAATAGTGACACCTGGGCAAATGATCACACCGCCGCCAAGCCAAACATTGTCGCCAACATTAATCGGTGTGCCAAACTCAACACCCTCTTCAACTCGGCCTTTCACATCAAGTGGATGGCCTGCGGTCAGGATTTGAACGTTCGGACCAAGCAGCACATTATCGCCAATGGTCACTTCAGCCACATCCAAAATCACGCAGTTAAAGTTAGCGTAGAAGTTCTTGCCCAACTTGATGTTCGAGCCGTAGTCACAACGAAACGGCGGCTCTAAATGTGCATTTTCACAGCCCGGAATAAGCTCTTGCGTTGCTGCTTCCCATTCAGGTGTGTCAGGAATACTGTTATTGAGTTTTTGAAGCACCTTACGACATTCGATACGAGCGGCATAAAGCTCTTTATCCCAAGCCTGATAAGGTTCGCCTGCTAGCATTTTTTGTTTTTCTGTTTTCACGTTACTTACCTGTTCTCACATCACTTAGCTATTTTCATATTACTTAGCTAGTTTCACATTACTTAACTGTTTTCACATTACTTAACTAATGGTGGTCAATTCATCGACCAAAAAACGCAATATCGCACATCTAAATAACAGTGAATAAGGAGTGTTTGAGCTTGGTTTAAGAGATGCGCAGCTCGTCACTTTTTGTAGGTGAAATATGAAATTCGATCAGTGCTAATTTAGCTTCGCTATCGAATCACGTAACACCAAACTGCCAGTGTTATTGATAGTGGTCGCTTGCTCTGTTTCACCGACAATTTGCAGGATCGCCTTTTGCGTCATTTGCTCTAATGGCACACTGACAGACGTTAAGCTTGGCGTTAAAAACGCCCCCACTTTGCTGTTATCAAAACCAACGATAGAAACATCTTGAGGTAATGAATACCCAAGTTCGGTTAACGCCTTAATCGCACCAATCGCCATGTCATCATTTTCCGACAAGATAGCGGTGAATGTTGCTTTGCTTTTTACCAGAGCCTGAGCCGCGTGATAACCGCTTTCCATCGTCCAATCACCTTGAACAACCTTGGACTCATCCAATGCAATACCATGTTTAGTTAAGACATCTTGATAGGCGTGGTAACGCAACTCATCGGTCGAAGAACCGGCTTTACCACGAATCACTGCAATGTCTGTATGGCCTTGCTCGATGATGTGCTCAACCATCAAACAAGCGCTCTGATAATGGTCGGTGGTGATAGCATGATTAGGCTTCGACGGCATTTCTCGGTTGAGTACCAGAATCGGTGTGTCAGTGCTTTCGATGATCTTTGCAATCTCGCTTTCGGTTAAGCATTGCGGATAGATGATGATGCCCGCGCACTTCATATCCAGCAGGAAGTTGATCGCCTTTCTTTCGTCTTCAGCGCTGTGTTTGCCATCGGTGATCACCAGTTGGTGATTCGACTTTTCGCTATAAGAAGCCGCGTGATACATCAAGGAAGAAAAATAAGGGCCATTGAACAATTCATTAGTGATTACAAAGCCGATGAAATTGGTCTTCTTGGTCGCCAATTGCTGGGCCAACAAGTTCGGTCGATAACCTGTTTCTTGAATCGCATCAAATACCTTTTTCACCACATCAGGGCGTACGATGTTCTTGCCATTTAAGACACGAGAAACCGTCGATTTAGATACGCCTGCGCGGTTTGCGACATCAAGCATGGTTACCATTTGCTTCTTTTCCTTTATAAAAAATTAGCCGACATAGGCCGACTAATTCATTGCAAAATGACAGTTCACAGTTCACATAACTGCGCTGGGAAATGCATTCTAAATAGTGGCACCGTTAGATGCAATCACGCCTTTATACCACTCGAACGACTTCTTGCGTTTGCGTTCTAGTGAGCCAGATTGATCGTTGTGCTTATCTACGTAAATGAATCCGTAGCGTTTTTTCATCTCACCGGTGGTGAACGACACTAAATCAATACAGCCCCAAGGGGTATAACCCATCAAGTCAACACCATCAATCGCGACGGCTTTTTTCATCTCTTTGATGTGGTCGCCAAGGTAAGCGATGCGGTAGTCGTCATTAATGCTGCCATCTTCTTCAATGGTATCAACAGCGCCAAAACCGTTTTCAACGATGAACAATGGCACTTCATAACGTTCATACAGAGACGCTAAACAGAAACGCAAACCCGTTGGATCAATTGGCCAGCCCCAATCGCTAGACTGGATAAACGGGTTATCGACCGAGTTCTCATGACCGCCGTCCATCGCTTCTTCTGTAGATTGGTGAGAAGAAGAATCCAAGGTATTCGACATGTAATAGCTAAAGCCAAGGTAATCCGCTTTACCTTCTTTCAAGATTTGCTCATCTTCAGGCTGCATTTCAATGTTGAAGCCTTTGATTGCCCAGTCACGCTTGGCGTAATTTGGGTAGTGACCACGCACCATCACATCCGAGAAGAAGTAACGATCACGCATCGCTTGCTGTGCCACCATGATGTCTTCTGGCTTTGAAGAACGAGGGTAGAAAGGCACCATCGCACACATTGCACCGATTTGAAGATCTGGGTTAATTTCGTGACCTTTCTTAACCACTAAAGCACTTGCCACAAACTGGTGGTGAACCGCTTGATACATCGCCTCTTGCGGCTTTTCACATTGTGGGAACTTCACGCCAGAGCATAACCAGCCAAAGATATCTGCCGAAGTATTCATCTGGTTATTTATCTCATTGAACGTCATCCAGTACTTCACCTTGTGCTGGTAGCGTTCCATCACTGTGGTCGAATACTTAACGAAGAACTCGATCACCTTACGGTTCATCCAGCCACCATATTCGTTAGCCAAGTGATAAGGCATTTCAAAATGGCTCAGTGTCACCACTGGCTGAATGTCATATTTTAGAAGTTCATCAAACAAGTCATCGTAAAACGCTAACCCCGCTTCACACGGCTCGGCTTCATCGCCATTTGGGAAAATACGCGTCCAAGCAATACTGGTACGGAAACACTTAAAACCCATCTCAGCAAATAACTTAATGTCTTCTTTATAGCGATGGTAGAAATCCACTGCGACTTGGTTGGGATAGTTTTCACCATCGATCACACCATCGGTGATTCGACGTTGTACACCATGAGCGCCCGCTGTTAATACATCAACAACACTGACACCTTTACCATTCGCATCCCAGCCGCCTTCTAACTGATGTGCTGCAACCGCACCACCCCATAAAAAATCGTTCGGAAATTCGTTGTTCATACCATTACTCGCTACAAGTTATTCGTGAAAAAGACCAGGATTAGAGAGTTCATTGCAACTCTGAAACCGATTTCAACAAAAGCAAAGATACAACCTGAAACCGGTTTCAACAACTGTTTTTGATCTTTTTTTGATCACGAAGTTAGATCTAAGGAAAGTACTCATGGTTGATGGATAACGGTCGAGAACGCCTACACAGAATGCCAAAAAGCCAGTTCAATGAGGATTGAGCTGGCTTTGTGCTGTTAGAGAAAAAGAAGAAATCAGACTACGACAATGGCAACTGACGGATCATCTGCTGAACCTCATTGCCATACTTTATTCGTTGTCGAGTCTCTTCTAATGCGTACATTTGCGTCTTCTTGGCTGCAGGATTGGCACTCCGACCTTCCGTAACCATGGTATCCGCTGAAGACTTTTCCTGATCTAATCGCCCTGGTATCGTTTTAACCGATGACCAACCTAAACCACCAATCGAGCGCGCCGTCATTATGCCTTGATAGATGGTATAGCCTCGGGCGCCCACTTTGACTTGTCCAAGAAGAATCTTGGTAAACCCACCATGAATGGGAGGAGGTGTGTACGTCATCGTCTTACCGCCCTGCGTCATTCTGGTCGCAATCACCTGCCCCTTAGAGCTGCCTATACGCATAGCTGGGTTCGTTTTAGAGGCCCATGCAAGATTGTACTCACCAGAAGGTCTAATCTTGTTCATCAAACGAGAACCAAGACCGGGCTGAGTGACATCTTCCAATGCCCCACCCGCTCTTACCCAACGTAAGTTCTGAACCGACTTGTAGGCTGAATATCCACCACTCACCACACCAATGATATCGAATGGAATGGTCGCAATATCGAGTTTATGAGAGATATCCCCATCGTCGATAACTCCCGAGGCAATTTGTAGCGCACCACTAGTCATACCTGCAATACCACCGATGATACCTGCAGCCAATACCAAGCTAGAACCGCCCGTTGGTGCAGCTAAGGCAATACCAACAATACCCGCGATAACCCCAAAAGCACCAAATAAGATCTTACTAATATTTAGATGTCCGCTTGGGTCGGTGAAGTTAATCGGATCGTTATGGCAATAAACATAAGCATTGTGAACCCCCTCATTGAAAGGGGCCAAACTGTCCGGTGCATTGAAGCGCATCAACTTCGGCTGGTAAACGCGATAGCCTTGGCCTAGATGGTAGCCTTGCAGTACAGGATCCAACCACTCGCCATTAAAGCCAATCTCCGAATGGGAGATGGTCATCGACTGCGCCATTGCCAAACGAACCGAAGTCGGAAGCAGTGAGATACCACCAGCCACCGCTGCAGTTTGACCAATTTTAATCAGGAACTCACGTCGATTAAGTGGGGTAATAAATACCGAGTCTTTATTGTTCATTTGCATTCCCCGCTTGATCACGTTGCCCATATGGAGAGTAACGGTACATAGACCCTGTTTTACCCGACGTATTTGACGCGATTACCGAACCATTTTGATCCGTTGCCAGTAACGTAGTTTCCGAGTCCATCTCTGACCATTTAGGCACTCCTTCGTGATAGATATATTGAGTGAGTTTGCCATTTTCCTCGATCGAAGCGAGGTCACCCCATAGATAGTTAAAGTGACGAGATTCAGAAACGGACTGCTGTGCAGACAGTCGGTCGTTGCTGTCATATTGATAGAGCCATTCGGTATTATCAGCTAACACACGCTGTAATCGATCGAAATTGTCATATTCAAGAATTCGACCATCCGCATCTTGAATCATGTTGCCATTCAAGTCGTATTTCACTGTTACTTGACCATCGAGTTGTGGGTGGGAATGAGTAATACGAGTCAACTGGCAAGGGTCATCCGACTCATAAAAGTAACGAGCGAAATCCTCAGATTCAGTAGTCGCTGTGCGTTGCGTCAGCATGTTTCCTAGCTCATCATAGCTCCAATCAATAGACGTCATAGGCTGAGACCAATCGCTCAGTGGGCCCGCGCCGAAGAACTCGACTTTAGTCAACTGAGAGAGGTCATCATAGGTATAGATTTCCGTTAGATTACCTAAAGTTGCGCACTCCTTTTTACGAGAATTAAGCAGCCCTAACGCGTTATATTCTTGTGACTGCTCAAAGATATAATTATCGTTCAAGGCTATAGCTCGGTTGACTTCGCGACTATATTCATCCCATTCGAGTTCAGTGACTTGGGTTTGACTGCCCGATATCAATGTTTCTAGTATCACTCGATCAAACTCATCATATTCGTAGTAAACCGTTGTTGAATTTGAACTCAACTTCACTAATCGTCCGAGTTCGTCGTAGCCATACTGGCGAGTGTCCGTGTCGCTATCAATTGCAGCGATCACCCCACCATCGGAGTAGCTGTAATAACGAGACTGACCATCATTCACCTCGGCCTCAGGCAAGCCTTTAGTCGAGTAGATAATGGTACTTTGATTGCCTTCACTGTCCTGACTCCCTGTCGGTAAGCCGGATATTGAGTCATGACTGTAACTAGAAGCCTGCCCATTAGACGACTTAGCACTTAGCACACCCAATTGGCTATCGCGAGTAAACTGGCGCATTGGCGCTGATAAGCTGGTTTCAGTTTCTGGGATATTGCTGCTATCCGCATAAGTCCACGCCAATGAAGCTTGGGAACTCGCTCCTCTGTGCAGGGACCGCGGTCGTCCCAATCCATCAATATCGCGTTGCCCTAAAGTCACCCCACCAATTTTCAGGTCTACAACTTGTGACTGATCGGTATGTTCAGCGTAAGTGATATCTTGATCGACACCGTTCGCTTGAGTCATGCGAATAACACGATCAAAGCGGTCGTAATGGTAATGCTTAGATCGAGCGAGAGGATTCGTTTCTTTGATCAATCTTCCCCATGAGTCGTACTCATAATTCCAACTGTTGATGCCTTGCTCTTTTTTCTCTTCTAGCCCCCAGCTATTCAGAGAACTGACCGTCATGGTCAAACCTTCAATACCTTGGGTTTTCTTACGTGAGGCGAGGTTATTGAACTCGACACGACGTTTTCCATTCGCTAACAGAGTCGCTTTAACCTGATCCCACTCATCGTATTCATAGCTTTCTGTTAACACCACAGGCGCCGATCTAGAATGGCGATCAGGCAGCACATCGAAGGTACTCTTACTTTGGAGTCTACCCAACGCATCGTACATTTTTGTCCATACGATCGAGCTACCAACTTTAGCCTCTAGCTCGCGCCCTTGACCATCCCAGCTTTGTTCACACAAGTTGCCTTTGCAATCCGTTAACAACAGGGTTTGTCGACTCATACCAGTATCAACAATGTATTGATACGAACGAGCAGCGCTTCCTTCAATCCGTTCTTCAGTAGTTCTACGAAGCGAATCATAAGTAAATGCACAGCTAACTCCGTCTGAATCGACATGACGCGCGAGTTCTCCAATATCAAGGTAGTGCCCAACCGCAAGATTGGTTTTCGTATTGTCGTGACAGGTCAGCTCTTCGTGTTCTTCAAGGACATAGCTATCCAACTCATAACGATAGTGAGAAATAGCAGAATACGTGCCGTTAGGATGAAGAATGTCATTTTGGACTGAAGCCAATCGGCCGAAAGAGTAAGTCTCACCAGTATCAGTTTGATAAGCGTAATGACTTCTATAGCGTTGGACGTCTTCTTCCAAACTCAGAACCACATCACGATGGCCATTCAGCCCCTCAAGAGAAGCATATTGATAAGAGAGCACTCTCTGTTCTGATCCATTGTTGAGCGTACGAGATTTGACGAAATTCACCATACCCGTTGGCGATGCGGGACAACCTGCCTCACCATGTTTAGCGTAGTATTCGTAACGTTCTGCGATGTCATTCTCATCAACGAACTTAAGCATGTTGCCATATTCGTCGTAATCCCATAATCGACTTTGAGCTTGGCTATCCGATCCAGAAAACCAGACTTGTTCCTCTTTACTGATCAATGAATACTGAGCGGGTTGAGCGGAAAACTGTTGATTATCAATCGCTGGGTATTCCAGCCTTTTCAAATGAACAAGGTTTCCGTTTACCTGCCGGGCTTCTTCAACGAGTAGATGAAATTGATTGTATGTTTGCGCTGTTACAATAGAGCCATTTTCGATCTTTTGGACGCGATAAGTATATTCGTAACCACGCTCAAGTAAGTTATCAAGCCCTTCACTTAATTCACCGCCACGTACACCGTAACCCATGAAATTGCGGCTATCTGTACCAACACTGTCGTAGGTTGTGGTAATAACTGGCGAATTAAGGGTAAGAACATCGTGTGCAGTAACGGCTGGTAAGTAAGTCATTGAGTTGACTCGAATACCATCAGCCTTATATCTCAAACGCTCGGTCAAGCCACAAGGATGGTTTACCTCATTGATTAACGTATATGAACCAATGCTTTCATAACCGAAACTATAGCTACCTGCTTGTTCTGGTAAATTGCATTTGACGAGCTTGTTATTGCTAAGAGTAAGACTGAAGTAAGCTTCATGGGTACTGCCAATATTAGTAAAAATATTAACGCGCCCTACCGAGATATACTCAACCCATAAAAGTGCGGTCTGTTTGGTTGTTCTGTCATCCCAAACTCTATCTAAGCGCTTATTTTGTCCCACGTTGAGCCAAGAAAAGTAGAGAGCATGACCATTGCTTTGGGTGATCTTAATGATATCGCCATCTTTATCTAAAAGATCAGTACGGCCATTTTTATACGTGATTTCATAACCATTCGCGCTAGACGATACCGAAAAGTCGAGCAGTTTCTTGTAACGAATACTCATCTCTATATTGGCGTTTAATTCAGCACGGTAGGATTGCCCATTTGCAAGATAGAGCTGTTGGTTCTCGATGTCGTATCTTGGGAGATTCAATTTCCAGCCTTTACCGAAACCAAGGTTGTCCGTCGAGTAAGGTGAGAATTGAATGGATATATCGAGGTTTGGTCCCTTAAGCCAGTTACCAATAAGAGAGCCAAGTAAGATTTGATATGAATAGCTTCTGGTTCTTTGGTCTACGCCGCCCGAACAAAAGCTATCAAAGTTAAAAGCGTTTGAAGTCCAATTAGACATAAATTTCCCCTAAAGTGAATGAGTTAGCTCAAAGTGGATGAGCTAACTCTGTTTTATCTGGATGTTATTGGCTAACGTGATTCCAATGGGTGTAATCCCATTTCTGGCCGCCACCAGTAAATTCACTTTGAGGATAAATAAGCTTTAGTGGTCCTTTATTTCCGTATTGGTCAAATACAGTAAATCGGTACTCTTTTTGAGAATCATTGTTCGATGTCCCGCTATTTGAATAAAGCAATTGGCTCAGAGTCACTGATCTTAGTTGCTGGTTAACTCGCCATACCGCCGTGCGACCTTCGCCAGCGGCGCTATTCCAAACATATTCATCAGATACATTACGCTCTGAACCTGGAGCGAACACATAACCTTTCACTGAACGAAAGCCATTAGTGCAATCTGAATAACAACCTAACCACTCATCGTTTAGGAACACCTTATCGCTGTCCGACTCGTCGAAGTTATCCATAGCAACCTCGACCAGTTTCACTGAAGTATCTTTGGGCGTCACATAGAAGTTATACATCTCAGCTTTTTCGAAATAGAAATCGTCAGTGTTAGTTTCTTCCCATACCTGTTCACCTTCTCCAATCTCTGAAAAGTCAGCAGCACTATAGGACTTAGGCTGTACGCTTTGATAGAAGGCACTTGATTCATTTGGATAAGCGCAGCTGTCGTAGTAGTTATTGTCATATTGGCTACCAGTATTGAATTTAACTTTCATACAAACTTCACGATGCTGAGCTACCTCGTTGCTATAGACCCAAGCGGTTAATTTGGTATCCGATGCTGCAACCCGAGACGTTGGTAGGCCCTTAGAGTACCCATAACTGTTCCCCATTTGGTGAGAGTAGTCATTTGGGTTCAATGTATACCCCCAGCAATCTCTTCCGTAGGTACAGTCTTTATTTTTGCCTAACTCTTGTTCACTATTCTTAAGGTAAAAAGATATCGCACCTTCTAAGTCACTCTTAGGTACTGTCACTGGTCTGCCGTAACTATCAGCGAAGGAAACTGACACACTAAGTTTGGACTGCATTCTTCCATGGCTTTGTTGCGTAATTCAATGGAACTAAATCAAGAACCTACGATCTGATCAGCTACCTCCACCCTCTCTCGTAGCCCTATGCCTAAGCCTCGTTACAAAACAACCAACTGGAAGCAATACAACC
>NZ_JACJFF010000079.1:0-22999 GCF_014164465.1 Vibrio sp. SG41-7
TGTAACGTCGAATTAAGACACCGCTTCGTAGCGAATATCTTGCAGATTGAAACCCAAATCGATGTCTGTTTTGAGTGCTGAAACGAGCTTACATACGCGAGCCGATTCAATATGCTCATCGAATTTCTTACGATACTTTTTCGGTAAGTCTTCAGCTAGGAATGCCGTTTCTATATCTGGATACGTTGTTAATATCTCTTTGGCCGCTTTTGGTCCAACGCCAGGAATCCCCGGCACTTGGCTTGAGCTGATGCCCGTTAATCCCCAGTAATCTGCGAGCTGTTCAGGTTTTACGCCAAATTCCGCTTCGATAAAGGGTTTATCTAACCAACGGTGCTGAAAGTAATCACGGATCTGTAGCGTTGGTGATAACAGTTGGCAGTAGCCCTTATCCGTAGAGATGATGGTGACCGTTTCTCCGTGATCGGCCACTTTCTTAGCGAGCGTAGCGACTAGATCATCCGCTTCATCACCATCAGATAGCAGTGAATCAATCCCTAATTCCCACCAAGCTTGTTGGATAGCATCAAGGCCTTTCATTAATGGTTCAGGCATCGGCTTGCGGTTTTGCTTGTAGGCAGGAAGGACTTCAGCGCGCCAGCCTCGATCTTGTAAATGATGATCAAATACCGCAATGATATGGGTTGGCTTTGATTCTTTTAGGATGCGATTAAGAGTACGAGCAGTAGTGGTGATGGTTCTTGCAATATCGGTTGGGTCCGGCTGAACAGAGTGAACGCGTCGGATGAGATTCAAAGCATCGATAATAACAAGATGGATAGACATAAGTTTCCACTAAATAGGCAATAAATAAGGGGCTGCTAGCCCCTTATAGTAACGTATCACTTAGTGAGTTGAAACGTTGGCGACGTAAACGTCATGACTTGTTTAGCTTTATGCTTATGGCCTGTTATCAATCACTTGTCGTTAATCGCTGCTAGGCATAATTTTATAGCAAGGAACGTAGTCAGTGCCACCCGGTAGTTTCATGCGATGCTGTTCAACAAAGTCATTCAGCAGTTGATCCATTTTGGTCATCAGTTCTTTGTCGCCATCAATCAGGAATGGGCCGTGTTTCTCTATCTCTAGAATACCTTCGGCTTTGACGTTACCGGCCACAATGCCAGAAAACGCTTTACGTAGATTAGCTGCAAGGCTTTCTGTTTTCTGGTCCATATGAAGATCAAGTGCCGCCATAGACTCATGTGTCGGATCGAAGGGCAGTTGGAATTCAGGCTCAATATGCAGTGACCAGTTATAGCTATAAGCATCGCCGGTCTCTTTACGGTGAGAGCGTACATCTGGCATCGCTTGTTTCATGATTTTCGCAGCGCGTGCTGGATCATCAATCACGATTTCGTAGTGTTTCTGAGCCTCTTCCCCGAGGGTTTCCCCGATGAACTTATCGATAGAGCGGAAGTAAGCTTCACTCTCTTTTGAACCCGTTAATACAATCGGCATGGGTTGGTCGACGTTATTTGGGTGCATCATGATCCCTAAGATATACAGCAACTCTTCAGCCGTACCGGGGCCACCAGGGAAAATAATGATGCCATGCGCCATACGAACGAATGCCTCAAGACGCTTCTCGATATCTGGCATGATCACCAATTCGTTCACTATCGGATTTGGCGGCTCAGCAGCAATGATTGAAGGTTCAGTAAGCCCCAAGTAACGATGATCAGTATAGCGCTGCTTAGCGTGACCAATCGCCGCGCCTTTCATTGGCCCTTCCATTGCACCTGGTCCACACCCCGTACAGATGTTGAGTTCACGTAGTCCAAGTTCATTACCTACTTCACGAGTATATTGGTATTCAGTGGCATTAATTGAGTGGCCACCCCAACACACGATCAGGTTAGGTTCGATGCCCGGCGTAAGTGCGCCTGCATTTCTCAAAATACCAAATACGAGGTTGGTAATATGAGTGGCATTAGTCAGGTTGAGTCTTTGGTTGTCTGCAAGATGCATGTTGACGTAGACAATGTCACGCAGCACTGAGAATAGGTGCTCTTGGATACCCTTGATGATTTCACCATCGACAAAGGCATGCTCTGGTGGGTTGCTCAGTTCGAGCTTGATACCACGCTCACGTCGCACGACTTCAACATCAAACGATTGATACTTGTCGAGCAACTCTTTGGAGTTGTCGGTGTGGCTTCCCGAGTTAAGTACCGCTAACGTACAGTTACGATACAGTTGGTACAGATCACTAGACGCGGTTTTCTTAAGACGCTCAACTTCAAGTTGAGAGAGTAAATCCATGCTACCGGCAGGGCTGATATGAGTGATCATAGTGCCTCCTTGTTGAAAAGAGCAGGGGGACGTTGAAGTGACCCTCTGGCTCGAGAGTGAGAAGCAAACGTTGAAAGTGTTTGGTTAAAGGTGAGAGAGTTAACCAGACGAAACGGTTACGACAGCGTTGCTTAATGGATTATATAATCTTGCTTAACAGTCTATATGCAGGTGCTTAACGGTATATACATGGGTGCTTAATAGCAGATGTATAGATGCTTAAGAGCTAATATAAAATAAATTAAGAGCGTATATACAGCATTGCTTGCCAAGAATGCTTGTTAATCGAATGTTAATCATTAGCTTAGCAAACATTGAGGGAAATGGTATGTGATAAGTATTTGAAAAAATGAAATAAATTAAATCTAAGGCTGACTTAGTTCCAAACAAGTTGGTTGGTACCGCGTTGCTTTGCTTTGTTTAGCGTCTTATTAAGTCTCTCTAATACTTCTTCAGGCGTATCAGACTCTTTAAACTGAGTACTTGCCGCACACAAGGTAATTGTGATTTGTTGGTCACGGAACTTAAAGGGTAGGCGGCTTACTTGAGCTTGGATGTTTTGAATCACTTGGTGGCAATATTCATCGGTTTGTTCTGGCAACAGCAAGACAAACTCTTCTCCAGAAAAGCGAGCCACGGTATCGGTTGTGCCTGCTTCTTTAGTAATTGTTCTCGCGATGATTTTAAGTGCCTTATCACCCGCGGTATAACCAAAGCTGTCGTTGATGGCTTTGAAGTTGTCTATGTCGAGTAGCACTACGCGCAGTGAGTGTTGTGCACGAATCCAACGGCGATACTCAAGCTCTAAGCGATCAGTAAAGGCGGTGCGATTGTAAACTTTTGTGAGCGGGTCAAGTAGCATACGCTGAGCCTGATCTTCTAAGCGCTTGCGGTAATCTTGGGTGACTTCATAGAGTGAATCTAACTGAGTCTTCCCATAACTCATTCTCTCTATTAGAGCTTGTTCTTTCTGTTCTGCGTGATTCAGTCTTTCTGAAAGAGAGGCGATTTCAGTGAGTAGCGGATTAATCGTTCGCTTTAAACTATCAATTTCCTTCGCTTTCTCTACAGAGTTCTGGCTCTTAATGACAAGTTCACTTAACTCAGAGTTAAGGCCTTGGCGGTGCTCAAAGTAACTTTGGCTCTGATCGGCATTTTGGTCTGCCGTTTTGATACTGGAGGCCAGCGAAGAGTTTAGCTGATCGATAAATTGTTCAGACTTCTTACGCTCTAGGTTGGTGCCTTCAATTACCAGTTTGAGGATCTGAAGTGTCAGCTCAAGCAGATTTTGTGTGGAAACACCCAGTAGCAGTTTCGCTCGAATATCGGTAAGCAAATCACCCGATTCACCCTCGAAATCGAGTTCAGTGATCAGATGTTGTAATTCGTTTGATAGGTCGGAGAGGAGTTCTTGTTCTGGAGAATGCGTAACGTCGGCAAAATGAGTGCGTGAGTTATTCGCCATAATCTTAATGGCACGCTCATAAATACCGAGAAGTTTCATGGCATGGTCGACTTTCTGACTGCCATTGCATTCGGAGAAGCTAAGTAAGTTTCGTAGGTCGCGTTTAAGCTGCGCTGGAAGGCCTGTTATGCGTTGCAGCGTTTCCCCACTGTGCTTAATGCTATCGTCCAGACATCCGTTCTGTTTATCCATAGCCAACGTTTTCTGCTTAAGCATCCTTTCTAATACTGCCAGCTTTGGGATCATCGAGCTAATGTCTTTTTGCTTTTCTAGCTCTTCCCGAAGGGCAATGAGGTTTTCATCTAAATGGCTGTTACTGCCAACACATGCGTCACTTAAAGATGTGACGATACGCTTTAGAACTTTTTGTTCTCTAATAAATTTGAACGAGGTGTCTCTTTGCGTCAAACGGACCTGCTCCAACTGAAGTTTCAGCTGGTGGAGTTGCGCCTGAATGTCTTTTTCAAGAATGCCCATAGATGTATTAATTAGCGCCGCGTAGACCGAGCTCGATCATTTTGATGAAATTCCGTTGCATCGATAATAACAAAACTAAAAATAAGGTCACGGCTTGCCGCTCTTAACCGCTCGCAAATCAGTCATCTTTTAGCATTTTTTTGATGTTGTCCTCATTCTGGTATGACGATTGTATCTTTATTAACCCTTGATTAATCGCATGTTTACACGCTTCTCTTATGTTACCAGTTGCAAGACTCGCTGCGGGCGCATTATCGATAGCTTTTAAGTATACCCATTGACTGCTGCGCTCTTTGAGACTGATCTCACGCGCTAGATTCGTCGACATCAATAACACATCGAGTAGTTCTTGGTCGTTAATTGCAGTGTAAGCGCGTGGCAGGAACGGGTAGTCAGCGATGCCCATACGGACTGTTCGGTTGATGTTTCGCTCGGGTTCGAAGTCATTAACCCAAGATTGAATCTTCCTGAACAGAGCTTCAGGTGATAAATCACGGTCAGCGTTGGGCTCGATATAAAGCAGGTTCGCATCCGAGAAATGGTAGACACGAGCTGGGCCTTCAAGCTTAGATTTGAGGAATTCACCAAAAGCATCTTCGAGTTCTAGGCCTGCTTTGTAACCGTTCTGCGTGTACATATTACGTAGGAAAGGTAAGTCAATCATCACGAAGCGTAAACGGTCGTTGAGCGGTTCATGAATCAATTCACCAAGCTGCCACTGCTCAAAGGTTTGGCTGGTTTGTTCCAATGAATTTGAGAGTTTCGCATTCAGCATTCTTAGATTAGGAAGCTTAGAACGCGAATGCGTAAAGAGGTCGGTACGCAGTGAGTCGACCTCTTTGGCTAAGGTTTGAATGAGGTAGCCTCGGCGCAGCACAAAGAAGAATAAGACAATGCTGAACAAGAATAGGGCAAACGAAATCTTTTGGAACTTACGATGTTCTAGTTTGTATTTCTCTAGCTCTTGTTCTTGGCCTGCATAGTGCAGGGTTTGTTCGGCAAACTCTTTTTGTTGCCGGAATGCGTCTTCCCCAACACGGTTGAGTTTTTGCTGCTCTAAAGAGACAAGGCTGTTGTATTGCTTGAGATTTGCCAATGCTTGCTGTGGACGACCTGCCTGTTCATAACCCAAAGAGAGTAAATAGTATGAGCGTTGCGACAGGCGCATATTTTCTACCTGTCGCGAGATCTCAAGTGCACGTGTCGCATGCTTGATCACATCTTCGCTCTCTTGCAGGTGGTAAGCCAATCCTGCTGATAATAGCGCAGCACGACCTTCCAGTTTTGGAATGTCGGTGTACTCTAGCAGTTCAAGGGCACGGGTTAAGTACTGCTCAGCTAGAGGGTAGTTATAGAGGCGTAAGTAAGTTGCCGATAGACTTAGACGAATATCGATGACTTGGTGGATATCTCTGTCGGTACTTTCGTGGTCAAGGACGTTGAAAAAATGCACTAGAGCAAGGTTATATTTACCCTGTAAGAAGTACACATCACCCATCTTTTTAAGTACTTGAGCTAATATAGGAGAATTTTCAAAGTTATCGTAAAAATCAGCAGCTTGAGATAGGTGCTCTAATGCCTTATCTAAGACTTGGCGCTCAAAGAAAAGCTGTGCAAGCAGGCGATTGACCTTGGCTAAGCGTGAACTCAGGTTACCTTCTACTGATTTCCAGTAGCCATACAACAACTCAGAGAGTGCGTGGTTGTACTCTTTATGGGTTAGATAAAATTCACCGACCGCGATGTGGTAGTCGATGGTAACTTTTTCTGAGTAACGCTGATCGAGGTAGGTTTTTGCTTCTTGATAGAACTTCTCGGCTTCGTCGACCTTATTGTCATAAGAGGCGATATCAGCTTTCAACATGATCAAACGGTAGGTAATACCTTCTGTTAAACGTAAGGTTTTATTCACCGATTCTAGGTTTGCTTCAATACTTGTCAGCTCTGCTGTGGCTGTGGCTGACTTTCTGTCACTCAGCCAAAGTAAGCGAACTTTTAGGATCTGAAGATCCAGCTTTAGGTAATTAAGCTTATAGGTTTTTGCGAGTTCAGAGGCTTTGTCGATGTTTTTAATCGCAATACGAATGTTGCCTAGGTTGTATTCCGCTTTGGCTAAGATCTTATACGCATCGATACTGCTGTTTGGTGTTCTAATTGAAGAGTCTGTCTCTTCGCGAGAAATCGCTGAAGGGCTTTTCTCACGTTGATCAGAAAGGACACGAAGCGTTAGGTAGCTGTTAGCCATTTGTTTTGCTTGGCTCGGCTCGATCTCAACCAAGTTATTGGCTTCATTGAGTAGCGCCGACGAATAAACCGACGCATTGACCGATGTGCTTAAGCTTAAAATAAATAGACTAACAACGTATAACCAACGCATTTCAATGTCCCTTTAAAGATTTGGTAGGTTCAAATAAGTGTGGGTGGTTCACGCCTGATTATTGGCGAGCCATACGCTTATTGTGGCTTGGTCTATCTTGCTCTGTTGAACGGTATGGATTGATATCCAGACCACCACGACGCGTGTAACGTGCAAACACGGTTAGCTTCGATGGCGCACAGTATTTCATGATATCAGTGAAGATACGCTCAACGCATTGTTCGTGGAATTCATTGTGCTCACGGAAAGAAACTAAATAGCGTAGCAGAGCTTCACGGTCAATTTGCTTACCTGAATATGCGATCTCAACGCTGCCCCAATCCGGTTGATTGGTGATCAAGCAGTTCGACTTCAATAAGTGGCTATGCAGAGTTTCTTCTACTTCTTGTTCGCCAGCAGCACCTTCAAGCAGTGACGCTTCAAAATCATAGCTAGTGATTTGGATATCTTGGTTGTCGATACAGTCACCCTCCATCGTCACGATAGGTTGGTTCGTGTAGTCGGTTACTGAGTTTACATTCACAACCACAGGTTCGCCTGCACATGCAGACAAATCTTGGGTCAGGCGCTCAGTGACTTGAGCCCAGCTTTCAAATTGAGTCTGGTTATAGCTGTTTAGGTACAGCTTGAAAGATTTTGATTCAATTAAATTTTGGCTGGTGGCAGGGATGAAAACTTCACCCACCGCTACTTGTGGTAGGCCGTTGGTGTTTAGCCACGAAAGCTCGTACATCGTCCAAATATCATGACCAACAAAAGGCAGCTCGCCGTTTAGCGCAAGATCATCGCGATTAAGGCTACGAGGCACTGGTTGCAATAAACTTGCATCGTATTGGTTAGAGTACTCAGTTTTTTGGCCAAGGGTTAAACCCGCTAGCTCTTTTGCGTCAGAATATTTGCTCATACTTTCGTTTCAAATTCGATTAGAATGGGGTCGATTTTACTGAATCCCCATTACCCTGTCATTAAGTCATCGCTTAATCGGTGCTGAAAGGGCTCGGATTCTATTTATTATTTTGTGTTTAGGAGATTTTCATGACTCAACGTGCTCAAGACGCACTACTTTCTTTTAGTCAGCGATACGTTGACGCGTGGCAGCAGCAACACCAAAGCTTACCTCGTAATGAGGAGTTGGTGGACATCGTATCGCCATGCGTAGAAGAAAAGAGTGGCGATGCCGTGTTGTGGAAGCACTATCCACGTGAGCAATTCGCGGATTTCACCAACGTTGAAACCGGTATTGAGTTGACTCTGCATGAAGACATTAAGACTTTCTACGGTGCACAATTCAGCGCAGATATGAACGCGACCTTCGATGGTAATGAATTGACTCTGTTACAGATTTGGAGTGACGAAGACTTCGAATGCCTGCAAGAAAACATTTTAGGTCACCTAGTCACTCAGCGTCGTTTAAAGCTAAAACCCACGGTTTTCATTGCCGCGACCGATGCAGAGCTAGATGTTATCTCTATCTGTAATCTGACGGGGAACGTGATCCTAGAGCGCTTAGGCACCAAAAATCGTGATGTATTAGCCGAGACATTGGCAGAATTTTTAGAAAAGCTACAACCAGCGGTATAAATAGATGTACGTACTAGAGCTTCAATTTGAGTGTTTTGATAACACAACGGTCAGCGCTGTCGATAAGGCAGTTAATGGCTTGATGGATGCACTTCGTTACAACGGACAAGTGCTAGGACGTGAGTTTCCAATCGTGATGGGCGACGGCGAATTCTATGTTCGCGTTGTGTGCCCAGAGCAAGACAGCTTGCACCCACGTAATCATTCAGATTTCGTAAAGGTCTGTTTTGAACGCTTATCAGCTGCGAGTTTATTAGCACCTAAGATGCGTCTGCTTGGTCGAGATCTGAACTCAGAAGAAGTGGCAGAAGATGAAACGCCAAGTTGGCAGGTGTTATACACGACATTCGTGCATACCTGTTCGCCGCTGCGTAGTGGCGATAGCTTGTTGCCGATCCCTTTGTACCGCAACCCGCCAACCTTCAATGGTGACCATAAAGCCGTGTTGAAATGGCAGACTGAATGGCAAGCCTGTGATGAAGTACAAATGGGCGGGGGTTGCCGTGCTGAACATGCAACGCTGACCGAGATTAGCGATACCAAAAGCGTATTGTTCAAACGCGGCTGGGGCTTGAGAGGGCGCATTGAGTACCTCACTAAGATCCCAACGTATTACTACTTATACCGTGTGGGCGGCATTAGCTTAAAAGCTGAAAAAGAGCGTAAATGCCCACAATGTGGTGGCGAATGGCTGCTTGATACGCCTATTCACGATATTTTCTATTTCAAGTGTGATGACTGTCGATTGGTGTCAAACATCTCTTGGGATCACCTGAAGTAACCCTTCGTTTCGCTTAAACCTGAGATGCTTTGTTTTCTAGCAAGCCTTTATCATTAAAAAAGGGGCTGACGTTATGTCAGCCCCTTCGGGTATCTATACAGTGCTGTCGTTTAGTTGATTACCAACCTTTAACTACGCCACCTTGGAAGATATCAGAAGCTGCGTTGTACACTTCTTCAGTTTGGTAAGCTTTTACGAAGTTCTGTACGTTTTCAGCGTTTAGATTTTCTTCACGAGAAACGATTAAGTTTACGTATGGAGAATCTTTGTCTTCAACGAAGATGCCGTCTTTTTGCGGAGTCAGGTTGATAGAGCTCGCGTAAGTTGTGTTGATGATAGACAGTGCAACATCATCAAGAGAACGTGGCAGTTGAGCTGCGTCTAGTTCAACAATCGTTAGGTTCTTAGGGTTACCCACAATGTCACGAACGGTTGCTAGAAGACCAGCGCCTTCACGAAGTTCAAGAAGACCTTGTTGCTCAAGAAGAAGTAGAGAGCGACCTAGGTTTGTAGGGTCGTTTGGTACTGCAATACGAGCGCCGTCTTGGATTTCATCTACCGATTTAACTTCTTTAGAGTAACCTGCAATTGGGTAAACAAACGTGTTACCAGCGATTGTTAGCTTGTAACCACGGTCAGCCACTTGCTGATCTAAGTACGGTGCGTGTTGGAATGCATTGATATCGATCGAACCGTCATCTAGCGCTGCGTTAGGTGTTACGTAATCTGTGAAAGTCACTAACTCAACATCTAGGCCGTACTGCTCTTTTGCTACTTTAGCCGCTACTTCTGCAACTTGTGCTTCAGCACCTGCCATTACGCCAACTTTGATTTTAGAAGTATCCACTTCTTTCTCGCCACAACCTGCTAGTACTAGCGCTGAAGCTGCCGCTGCGATAGTCAGTAAACCTTTAAGGCTAAATTTCATAATAATCTCCTTTTAATAAATCTATTTAATTTGGTTCAGACGACTCTTGTCTTAGATAGTTTGCGTTTTAACGCTGAGTCTTTATCTGTGGTCAACGCGGCGAACCAATGAATCACCGATTGATTGAATAATTTGTACCAGCACAATCAACATTACTACTGTCACAGCCATGATGGTCACATCGTAGCGGTGGAATCCGTAACGAATCGCGACATCACCTAGGCCACCACCGCCTACAGTTCCGGCCATTGCTGAGTAGCTCACCAGAGTCACTAACGTAATCGTTACTGAGTTGATGATAGTCGGAAGTGCTTCAGGAAGCAGAACCTTATTGATGATTTGTGTTGGTGTTGCGCCCATTGATTGAGCTGCTTCTACTAGACCTGTTGGTACTTCAAGTAGCGCACTTTCGATAAGTCGAGCAACGAATGGGATAGCGCCAATCGTTAGTGGAACAATCGCTGCTGTTGTACCGATGAAGGTACCAATCAACATCTTAGTCAGTGGGATGATTGCAACCATCAGTACTAAGAAGGGCACGGAACGGCCTACGTTGACAACCGCACCAAGAATTTTGTTTAGCTTGGTGTTCTCTAACAGACCACCTTTTTTAGTCGTGTGTAGAATCACGCCTAATGGGATTCCGACAGCGAAACCAACGATGCCTGCAACAGCAACCATGTAAAGAGTTTCACCTGTTGCGCCTAATAGAAGGTTACCGTTAAGGCTGATCCAGTCAGCAATCTCGTTGAAACTAAAGGACATAGCCAAGCACCTCTACTTTTACATTGTTGTCGCGTAGGAATTGGATAGCAGCATTATCATCTGCTTCATTACCGAACAATTCAGCAACCATCATGCCGAACTTCACGCCGCCGGCGTAATCAAGGTCAGAGCTTAAGATGCTAACGTCGATGTTGAATTTGCGTGCGATTTGCGTCATCAACGGAGCATCGACCGTTGCACCTGTAAACTCAAGGCGTACCAGTGGATAGCTGCTGTTTACGCGAGTATCTTGCAAACGTGCTTGGTAATCTTCAGGAATCGTTAGATCGAGCGTTGAACGAATGAACTGATGTGCCAGCTCTGTTTTAGGGTGTGCGAATATTTCACCCACAGTGCCTTTCTCTACTAGCTCACCATCACCAATGATCGCGACTTCGTGACAGATGCTTTTAACCACATCCATTTCATGAGTAATCAGTAGGATAGTGATACTCAACTTACGGTTAATTTCACGTAGCAGCTCAAGAATAGATTGAGTCGTTGCTGGATCCAACGCACTGGTCGCTTCATCACATAGCAGTACTTTTGGGTCTGACGCTAGCGCACGAGCAATCGCGACACGCTGCTTTTGACCACCACTTAAGTTCGCAGGGTAGGTATCACGCTTATCCGATAGACCGACAAGCTCAAGTAGTTCACTCACTTTCGCTTCAATCGCAGCTTTATCTCTACCAGCAAGCTCTAAAGGCAGTGCTACGTTGTTAAATACAGTACGAGAAGACAGCAGATTGAAGTGTTGGAAGATCATGCCGATGTTACGGCGAGCTTCGCTGAGTTCTGATTTGCTGAGTTTTGTCAGGTCAATACCGTCAACAATCACTTCACCTGAGGTCGGGGCTTCCAACATATTTACACAACGGATCAGGGTACTTTTGCCTGCACCTGAAGAGCCGATAACTCCAAAGATTTGACCTTGAGGTATGTGAAGGTTGATATCGATTAAGGCATTGATTTCTTTAGTGCCTTGATAAAAAACCTTGTTGACTTGATTCACTTTAATCATAGAGAAACCCGTGCAGGTGGAACAGAATAATATGTCGATAGCTCGCTCGATTTACAGACGATGCTATGGTGTTCTATGATCTAAGTCAATAGATATTTTTACGTCTAGACGGCTAAACGTCGATTGTGTTGCTAAGGTAGAAACAAATCGTTAACGAACGCAAAACTAAATAGATAGTGATGAAGCAAATAAAGCGTGTAATAATTAATGATTAATAGAGAGTTGATAGAGAACTGAATTTTGTCTAAACCGGCTGTTTTTTTAGATCGTGATGGTGTGATTAACGTTGATCATGGCTACGTACATGATGAGCATGACTTTGAATACATCGATGGTGTGTTTGAAGCGGCAAAAGCGTTTAAAGATATGGGCTATTTATTGGTACTTGTGACCAACCAATCTGGTATAGCACGTGGCAAGTTTAGCGAAGATCGTTTTCTTTCTTTGACGCAGTGGATGGATTGGAACTTTGTCGATAATGGCGTTGAGTTAGATGGTATCTATTACTGTCCTCATCACCCTGAACACGGCATTGGCGACTACAAGCAAGATTGTGAATGTCGCAAGCCTAAACCTGGTATGTTCATTTCGGCGCGTGATTTTCTTAAAATTGATATGGCTAACTCTGTCATGATTGGCGATAAAGCTGAAGACATGATGGCCGCAGAAGCCGCTGGTGTTGGTACCAGAGTATTGGTGAGAACCGGTAAACCCGTGACTGAAAAGGGTGAGGCACTTGCCAGTGTCGTGCTAGATAGCATTAAAGATGTACCAGCTTTCCTAAAAGGCTGATACATTTTCCTATCGTTAACAGGCTTACTTATTACGTGGGTTCTAACCAGTCAACTGGGGTGCTAACCCATAAATAAGATATCAGCGCCGTTAACTATATAAAGATGAGGAACGCAGTATGAAAGCATTGTTGGCAGCATCTCTATGTACGGTAGCGTTAGTCGGGTGTTCTAAATCCGCGGCGCTTGATGGTGCAGTCTCGGACGATCAATTCGTGACTTATCAATGTGAGTCTGACGCTTCATTTAAGGTCGCTTACCTTGGTAATGAAAAAGCGGTATTACGTTTGCCTGAGAATGAATATCGCCTAACTCAAATAGCGGCAGGTTCAGGAACGAAGTACATCTTAGATGATGGAACCTCTGAACTGATCAATAGCGTCACCTTACGCACTAAAGGTGACAACGCACGTCTAGAACTTGGTCGTGTCGTCTATAAAAATTGCCGAAAGTAAGTCATAGTTAACTTCTAGGATTTACAAACAGTTAAGTGAGGGGGTATGCCCTCGCTTTTTCCTCTCTTCCCTTTAACGTTAGACTTTTTATGAGCAAAAAACTCACTATTCTCGATATTGCTAAGCTGTCCGGTGTTGGTAAGTCAACCGTATCTCGCGTTCTGACCAATGATCCAAAAGTGAAACCTGAAACCCGTGAAAGGGTGGAAAGAGTAATTCAAGAATCTGGGTACTCGCCTTCAAAGTCTGCACAGTCTATGCGCGGTGGCAGTCAAAAAGTCATCGGCGTAATCATTTCTCGTCTGGACTCTCCTTCTGAAAACAAAGCGGTAAGTACGATGCTGGCCGAGTTGTATCGAGCGGATTACGATGTGGTGATCATGGAAAGTCAGCTTGATAGAGAAAAAGCCAATGAGCATCTGCAGGTTCTCAAGCGTCGCAATGTAGACGGCATTATTGTATTCGGTTTTACTGACTGTGATATTCCTGCGATTGAAGCTTGGGAACACAAAGCGGTGGTGATTGCTCTGGATACCGAGAACGTGACGTCGATTAACTATGATAACCAACAGGTGATCAATAGTGCGTTAACGCATTTAGCAGATCAGGGGATCTCTGAGGTTGGCTTCATTGGCGTTGATCCTAGTGACAAATCAACCGGTGAACTGCGTCTTAAGGCTTATCTCGAGTGGTGTGAAAATACAGGTTCAATTGCGAACTATCGTACTGGTCAACTTCATCATGAAAGCGCTTATCAGTTGGTGGATGAGGTGCTTGCTCCTGCGACTCAAGCGATTGTTTGTGCGAGTGATACACTGGCTCTTGGCGTAATCAAACGTCTGCAAGAGTTACAACGTGAAGATGTGGTGGTGACTGGCGTTGGTGGCAATGATCTTCTCTCTTTCTTGTTCCCTCGAGTATTTAGTATTGATCCTGGATATCAATCTGCGGGGAAATTAGCCGCTAATCTATTGATCTCTCAGCTTTTAGGCAATGCAGAGATCTCTCATCACACTCAATCTCCTATTCTATAATTCACTCAATCAAGCGAAATTGAACCGCTTAGATTAAAATTAGAGTGTGATCTCTTTCAATTAATGGGACTGTTCCCATTTTAATTTATTATTCATGAAGGCATTATAATACCCGTAATTGGGAATGTTCCCATTAATCTAAATCGAGTGGTTATAGCTGCATGGTTTAGAAGAGTAATTGAATGAAACCAGGGTGGGGTAGTATGAGTAAGATAGCGAAGCAAGACGTTGCGCGTCTTATCGAGTTAGTCGGTGGCAAAGAGAATATTGCGAGTGTCAGCCATTGTCTAACTCGACTGCGTTTTGTATTGAACGATACGGAACAAGCGAACAAAGCAGAATTAGAGAAGCTTAAACTGGTAAAAGGCTGCTTTACGAACGCAGGTCAATTCCAAGTCGTGATTGGCACCGAGGTTGATGAGGTGTACGCACTTCTGATTGAGCAAACTGGTAAAGATGCATCATCAAAAGATGAGGCGAAGTTGGCTGCTCGTCAAAATATGAACTTCCTTGAGCGTGGTATCTCCCATTTAGCCGAAATTTTCGTACCACTGCTGCCTGCCATTATTACGGGTGGTTTGATTCTTGGTTTCCGTAATGTGATTGGCGACATTCGCATGTTCGACGGCAAAACCTTAGTTGAAATCAGCCAGTTCTGGGCAACCGTTCATTCTTTCTTATGGTTGATTGGCGAAGCTATTTTCTTCTTCTTACCGGTTGGTGTGTGTTGGGCAACGGTTAAGAAACTCGGCGGAACGCCAATTCTGGGTATCACACTCGGTGTGACCTTGGTTTCTCCACAGTTGATGAACGCTTACATGATAGGTAAATCGGTACCTGAGGTGTGGGACTTTGGTCTGTTCGTGATAGAGAAAGTCGGTTATCAGGCTCAGGTGATCCCTGCGATGTTAGCGGGTGTGGCTCTGGCCTTCATCGAGACCAACCTTAAGCGCATTGTTCCTTCTTATCTGTACCTCGTTGTCGTGCCATTTGTCTCGATCATCTTGTCTGTGATTCTAGCGCACGCCTTTATTGGCCCATTCGGTCGTATGTTAGGCGATGGTGTGGCATTCGCGGCTAAAGTGGCAATGACTGGTGACTTCGCGATTCTTGGTTCAGTGGTCTTTGGCTTCCTATACGCACCTTTGGTTATTACAGGTATTCACCACACAACCAACGCTGTGGATCTACAACTGATGCAAGACTTAGGTGGCACACCAATCTGGCCTTTGATTGCGCTATCAAACATTGCACAAGCATCTGCTGTAGTTGGCATTATTATTTTGAGTAAGCGTGAAGGCGAGCGAGACATATCAGTACCCGCTGCAATCTCAGCCTACTTAGGTGTAACAGAGCCTGCGATGTACGGCATCAACCTTAAATACAAATTTCCAATGCTGAGCGCAATGATCGGCAGTGCCGCAGCGGCTGCAATCTGTGGTAGTGCCGGTGTGATGGCGAATGGTATCGGTGTTGGTGGTTTGCCGGGTATCTTATCGATTCAACCTCAATATTGGTCGATTTACTTAGTCGCGATGTTGGTGGCGGTTGTACTGCCGATAACGCTGACATTGTTCTTCTATAAACGAGCACAGATGAAAGGCGAACTAGAAACCGCCAACGCGTAATGCATTTAGCAAGCGATGACTTCAAGTGAGTCATCGCTTTTTCTCTTATTTATAGCTTTTTCTTTTAGTTATAACGGCTATTCGACCATGTAAGCATGGTGATTTTTATTTTATATTTTCAGGTAAGTGAGTGTTAGAGATGGCGATGACTGAACATGATGAAAGCTGGTGGAAAACCGCAACCATCTATCAAATCTACCCAAAGAGCTTTTGTGACAGTGGCAGTAAAGGTACTGGCGATATCAAAGGGATCATTTCGAAACTGGATTACCTCAAAAACTTGAGCGTGGATGCGATTTGGCTAACCCCGGTTTACGCATCTCCTATGATCGATAATGGCTACGATATTTCAGACTACTACGCGATTAACCCTCAATTCGGCACCATGGAAGACTTCGACTTATTGCTGTCTGAAGCGCACCAACGTGGCATTCGCATCGTGATGGATATCGTGGTAAACCACACTTCGACAGAGCATGCATGGTTTCAATCTGCTTTGGGCGACAAAAACAGTCCGTACCGCGATTATTATATCTGGAAAGATCCAGTAGTTGGCCAAGCACCAACGAACTGGCAGTCTAAGTTCGGTGGTAATGCATGGGAATTAGATGAGGCGACAGGGCAATACTTCCTACACTTATTCGCCAAAGAACAGGCTGATTTGAACTGGGAGAACCCGGTTGTACGTGAAGAAGTGAAAGACGTTATCAGCTTCTGGGCTGAAAAGGGCGTCGATGGTTTCCGCCTTGATGTCATTAACCTGATTTCGAAGCAGCAAGACTTCCCTAATGATGATATTGGTGATGGTCGTCGTTTCTATACCGATGGCCCACGTGTGCACGAATATCTAAAAGAGATCAGCGAAGCGGTATTCCAGAAATACGGCAGCGTGACCGTAGGTGAGATGTCTTCAACCACGTTGGATCATTGTCAGCAGTATTCAAACGTTGATAACAGTGAGCTATCGATGGTGTTTAACTTCCACCACCTTAAGGTCGATTACACCAATGGTGAGAAATGGACCAACGCTCCCTTCAATTTCTTACAGCTCAAGTCGATCTTTAACCACTGGCAAACTGGCTTGAACGGAAAAGGTTGGGGTGCACTATTCTGGTGTAACCACGACCAACCAAGAGTCGTGAGCCGCTTAGGTAACGATCAACAATATCGCGTTGAATCAGCCAAGATGCTTGCTGCGTCAGTCCACATGATGCAAGGCACGCCGTATATCTATCAAGGTGAAGAGATTGGTATGACCAACCCTGGTTACACCGAGATCAGCCAGTATCGTGATGTTGAGAGTACCAATATGTACGACATCATGGTGAACCGTGATGGTGTAGCTCATCAAGATATGATGGCGATTTTGGCGCAGAAATCCCGTGATAACTCTCGTACACCAATGCAATGGAACAGTGAGACGTACGCTGGATTTTCGCTATCACAGCCATGGTTAGATGTTGCGAATAACTACACTGAGATCAATGCTGAGCAAGCGCTTGAAGATAAAGATTCTGTATTTTACTTCTACAAGGCTTTGATTGAGTTACGTAAACGAGTACCGGTGATTACTCATGGTAGCTATCAAGACCTACTGCCTGAGCATCCATCCATTTTTGCGTATGTTCGTGAGAGTGAAGGACAAACTCTGCTGTGCATTAACAACTACTATGGTGAAGAGGCTGAATGCGTTTTACCTGAACGTTTTGAGATGGCGAAGGCTAAGAGCTTGTTGTCTAATTATCAAGTGAGCGAGAGTTTAGTGGCGTCTCATCATCAAGTTTTGCGACCTTACGAGACTCGTATTCTCTTGATCGAAGGTTAGCCTTGTTTTTATTTCAATCGGCTTGATTCTCATTCCCCTTAAAGGATTCGGCTGTTAAAAGGCTTTGGAGTGCTCCCCAAAGCCTTTTTTATTGTTTGCGGTTTCGCGGTCAAGTTTAGGTTTAGTGAATCTAAGTCAAGGCTAGCTAATTGAGGTCAGTATCGCTGCTGATTCTTCAATAGTAGATTGCTCTACAGACATCAATTCAATATGTTCAATTAAGCCGATACTTGGGTTGAACCAGCGCTCTGATGATGTGCCAAATTCTGCGGAATCCATGCCTTCACAGTTGATGTTGTAGGTGTTTTTCTCTGTTAGGTTCGCAGCTTCGATTGATTTATCAGAGATCTTGAAACTCTTACGTACACCTGTTTCTTCAATCTGTTGTTGCCATGTGACTCGGCACGAAGCGTCAGTTGGAAGGCTTGCTACCCACGAGTGATCTTCAAAGTCATTCAGCATGTTAACGACTGCTTCGCCATCTAACGTGACTTGTAACGAAACGGTTTCCTCACTGATATCAATGATTGGGTTACTCTCTTTTACGTCAGCCCCCTTTAAACGGAAAAGTGGACTGCTTTGCATGACGGTTGTGATGTATTGGCTACCAATAAAGTAGGCATTGGTGATCTCGTGCAGACTGCGGTCGGGGCCTGCAAAATAAATACTGCCGTCTTCTTGGGTACCTTCAACATTTATGATGATGTCTTCAGAAACATAGAACTCGGTAATGCCGTCATTGATGAGGTCATTGATAACTTGAACAACTGCTTCATTACCGGTCTCTTCTTCTAGCCCTGTAATAATGAGTGCACCGCTTACAGGTGTGAAGCTCATTGTCATCAAGCCTTCAGTCTGACCATCTGTGGTCAATGAGTAGCCCAATGTTGTTTCTGATTTAGGGGCAAATTCAGAGCTCGCAATTGGGTAATCAACCTGATTGTTTGGACCTTTGTTACCATCTGTTGAACCAGAAGAAGAGCCGCCTCCGCCGCCACAACCATAGAGAGCAAAGAGAGAGGTTGCTAGCAGGGTCATTGTTTTTTTCATGTTGAACATTCCTAAAGTTGGAAGCCCTTGGTGGGCCCGATGTTTTTAGGAATGTTATTGTTTGAAGAGTAAATAGGGCAAAAAACGAAGTCACATAAGATCTTAATTTATGTTTAAGTTATTTATTTTAAATGGTTTTTTGTTTTGATTTGAGATCTGTTGCCCAACAGCTGTGCAGTAATTCAGCATTAAGCTTTCCCACTGTTTTATGATAAGTGGGTCTTTAACGCTTAGCTTCAAGCTCTTCCAAGGTTGCAGGCAAGTCGATTTTGATTCTGGTTTGGATAGCCGGGCGAATAGATCTTCGGATGGAACCACTCTCAATAATGCAACTAGAGACTCCATGTAGTTCAGGCGAAACTTCTCCATGTTGTCTTGCTTATAAGCGATATGAGATACCATCATATAAACCAACGCATTTTCGATCGTAGAGTTGCCTGAGGTATTGGTCAGAAGCTCTTTTGAGGTTTGCAGGTCTCTTAGTTTGAAATGAATGATACCAAGCCACAGCTTCAGTTCGTCTGGTAGTCGGTTAAAACGAGTTTGAACAAGGTTAGTGAACGCGACGAGCTTCTTCTGATCTGTTTCAAATAGCGCAAGTTGACGCGCAATCAGAGTCGACGTCATGGTATTGAGCTTGATGCCATCAAGCGCTATGGCTTTTCCACTTAGCAATTCGCTGACTTCGGCATTGTCGACTGACCATTCTGGTGGTAATGGTGCTGGCAGTGCAAAGTAGTTAGCTAGCTCTCGGTTGATCTCCATAAGGCTGCTGCTGATATTATTGACATCAATAGAGTAAACACCACCAAATGCGAGCTTCCCTGAGTTTGGGTAAATCAGGCTTATCTTTGCGATAAGGCGTTTGTCCACTTCTTGATCTTTGAGCTGAATGTTAAGCATGTAATCACTGGTACGCATGTTCTTTGCGCCCGGAAAGAAGGGAGAGCTATCAATAGGGTCAAGGAAGTAGCTTGGCGCATCTTGGTTTGCAAGATCGGTGTAGGCGTATTCAATCTGCTGTTGAAGTAATAATGCTTTTACGACTTTTCGGTATTTTCTGGAATTCTCACCAATGGCATCCAATCGGTTCAGGAGAAGCTCGACCTTAGGAATCAATCGTTGGTCACGTTCAATTTCTGAAGCGCGAGTGGGAGATTGCCAAAGCATGTAACCCATTACCGCAGTGCTGATCAGCAAAGCCAAAGACACCACGATTAACCAAGGGTTAACTGGATTAGATCTATTCCCTTCTTGACTGACTGGAGATTCCAGTTCTGCATCATTCGGTGCAGTTTCAGGGGAGGTCGCGGCAAAACTAACCGAGTTTGGGTTTAGAAAATAGCCTTTACGTGGGTAAGTCACTAGTATTTTGGTTGCGTCGCTATCAGGCAGGTGTTTTTGAAGTACTGAACGTAACGTACTGATTCGGTTGGTCAGAACATTTTTGGAAATGAAGTTGCTTTGCCAGACAGATTCAATGATGTGCTCGGCGGCGAGCGGTTGACCAACGCTGGTAAGAAATAACTCTAAGAGCTCGATAGAACGAGGCTCTAAATCAATGACCTGCTCGTCGCAGCTTAAGACTCGTGTGTTGGGGTTGAACTCCAAGCCTTCAATATAAATAGAGGCTTGTTGGTCTTTGGCGCTGGAGAGGTAATCTTGCATAGAAAAGGCGACGGTTTATAAAACCTAAATTCTAGCTGTTTTTGTTACTAAAAACAGCTAGTAATTCATAGGGGGATGGGTATTAAGACGCGTAATTCACCGAGTAACGAGTAGGCTTGTGGTTCATTGCTAATACGATGTTCAATACTGCGGTGCCCAATACCGAAACGGCAATTACCCAAGGCGATACGAAGAAGCAAGACGCAAACAGAATACAGGCATCAATGCCCATCTGAGTTTTACCTACAGAGATGCCATAGCGGTCTTGGATGAACAAACATAATACGTTGAAGCCACCCAAGCTTGAGCGGTGACGGAATAGGATTAACATACCTAAGCCCATTAATAAGCCACCGGCAACAGCACAGTAGATCTCGTTATGAACTTCTAGTGAGATAACGAGGTATAAATGATCGGCAAACACAGAAACTAACGCACCAGCAATTGCACTGCTAATGGCAAAACTACGGCCAAATCGTTTCCATGCCAATAAATAGAATGGACAGTTGGCCACAAAGTACAAAATACCGAAGGTTACAGGTAAGAATTGACTCAAAAGCAGAGCCAAGCCAGTAGTACCACCGGTAAGCAGGTTCGCTGACTGTAAAAAGAAGACGCCTAACGCCACTAAAAACGTGCCAGTGAGAATAGCTACCCAATCTTCTTTACGTGAGTGTTTTTCCATCGTTTTAATAATTACCTAACCAATAAAGGCGTGCATAGTAGAGAAAAACCTTAGCTTTCGGTAGCTTGAGGGGCAAAATTAAGGTAAACCTATGTAATCTGCGTTTTACAGGGTGTAAAGCGTAAAATTGACAGTAAGCGTCATCTTTGGTTGGATAAGCTTAATAACCATGATGAATCTTATATGTGATTATGAAAAAACTGCATGATAAAATTGCAATTAGCTCTTTATGACCTAGATCAAATTATGTAGAATGCGTCACATCAAAACGGTGACGGAAACGTTTGCTTTCGGTCGTTGTGTGGTTTTTTTGAAACTTTCAGTACAATCTGAGTCAGGAGATACAGATGCTTAAGCGTGACATGAACATTGCTGATTACGATGCGGACCTATTCGCAGCTATCCAAGAAGAAACTCTTCGTCAGGAAGAGCACATCGAACTTATCGCTTCAGAAAACTACACAAGCCCACGTGTAATGGAAGCTCAAGGTTCTCAACTTACAAACAAATACGCTGAAGGCTACCCTGGTAAGCGTTACTACGGTGGTTGTGAGTTCGTAGATAAAGTTGAAACTCTAGCAATCGAACGTGCATGTGAACTGTTTGGCGCTCAATACGCGAACGTACAACCTCACTCAGGTTCTCAAGCAAACAACGCTGTATACATGGCACTACTGAATGCTGGCGATACTGTTCTAGGTATGAGCCTAGCGCACGGTGGTCACCTAACTCACGGCTCTCCAGTAAACTTCTCTGGTAAGCTTTACAACATCATCCCTTACGGTATCGATGAAGCAGGTCAAATCGATTACGAAGAGATGGAAGCGCTAGCTATCGAGCACAAACCTAAGATGATCATCGGTGGTTTCTCAGCTTACTCTCAAGTTTGTGATTGGGCGCGCATGCGTGAAATCGCTGACAAAGTAGGTGCTTACTTCTTCGTAGATATGGCTCACGTTGCGGGTCTAATCGCTGCAGGCGTTTACCCGAACCCAGTTCCACACGCTCACGTTGTTACAACAACAACGCACAAAACGCTTGCTGGTCCTCGTGGTGGTCTTATCCTTTCTAACGAAGGTGAAGATCTTTACAAAAAGCTAAACTCAGCAGTATTCCCTGGCGGCCAAGGCGGTCCTCTAATGCACGTTATCGCTGGTAAAGCAGTAGCGTTCAAAGAAGCTCTAGAGCCAGAGTTCAAAGAATACCAAGCTCGCGTTGTTGCTAACGCAAAAGCAATGGTGGCTGAATTCCTAGCACGCGGTTACAACATCGTTTCAGGTTCTACAGAGAACCACTTGTTCCTAGTTGACCTAATCGACAAAGACATCACAGGTAAAGAGGCTGATGCAGCACTAGGTTCAGCTAACATCACAGTGAACAAGAACTCAGTACCAAACGATCCACGTAGCCCGTTCGTTACTTCAGGTATCCGTATCGGTTCTCCTTCTATCACTCGTCGTGGTTTCTCAGAAGCAGACGCGAAAGAGTTAGCAGGTTGGATGTGTGACATCCTAGATAACATGGGTGATGAGTCTGTTATCGAAGCAACTAAAGCAAAAGTACTAGAAATCTGTAAGCGTCTACCGGTTTACGCTTAATTTTTCTGCGTAGTAATTTGAACTTCGTTGTCGAGCATGCTCACTTACATCCGTAAGCTCCGCGTGCTCTCCTAGAATTTCAAACGACTACTTTGAAAAATACTTTAAAGGGGCTCATTGAGTCCCTTTTTGTTTTAGGGAAAGGTGTTGAAGATTCTGCACCTGTTCCTTGAACTAAAGCTATTTGATTGAAAAATACGATTTGAAAGGCTCCTGTTGGGAGCCTTTTTGGTATTCGTAAGTAATAAAGTCGTTGTCGAGCATGCTCACTTACATTCGTAAGCTCCGCGTGCTCTCCTAGAATTTCAAACGACTACTTTGAAAAATACGATTTGAAAGGCTCCTCGATAGGCTGTCTCTTGATCACAAGTCTGGTTAATCAAGAGACTTAGCGAGTTCATACCCTTCAAGGATGGTTTGTAACCTAAGCCATCCTTGCCATAACGCCTTTATAGAAGCGCGACCTGTTCGCTTGGTATTCTTCCAACCACCTAACCGAGCAATACCGTTGTAAGCCCATGATATATTAGGCGCTTCTTTCGGTAGTTTTTTGCTCTCCAACTTGAGCCACA
>NZ_JACJFF010000007.1:0-99701 GCF_014164465.1 Vibrio sp. SG41-7
GTCAACTGCTGATAATTCATGGTAGTACTGCTTGTTTCTTTGGCGAGAAGAGCGTACCACTTTCGGCAGTTGGCTTTCTCTTCTACACCTTTCCATGAATGTCGCAGTTATTATCTGAAATCGGGAGGAACTTATTAATGATTAACGTCAGTAGAACCATTCTATTTAGCACTGCCCTATCGGTAATCTCTTTTACAGCTCATGCGAAGATATACTCAGACCAAATCGTCTTAGACAAACTTGGAGAAGATATCTGTCGTTTCGACTATCGCGCTCTCAACAATTCAGAAGCTCAAGAACATAAAACAGCCCTGATATCCCGCATGAATGTTTGGGACATTGTTGGCCTTCAGCATGATTGGGTGATCATGGGCTCCGGCTATCATGGCCTCATTAAACCAGGTCAACCAAGCGACAAAACCTGGTGCTACCCTAATACACCAGAAGCGGGCTTGCCATACTACGAAGCACAAGCTATTCAAGAGAACAGTAACCTTGAAGTTCAACGAGCTTTAGTCAATGACGACACGAACTTTATCAGGCCGCTAAGTTACTTGGCTCATAGTCTTGGTTACGCTTGGGTTAGCGGCAATAACGGGCGTTACGTCGGTCAAGATATGGCAATAGAGCAACTTAACCATGGTTGGGAGATCAAAGGGAATAACAATGGAAGCTGTACCGGTGAGCGTTGTAATGAGAAGACAACCATCACTGTCGATAACTTCTCTTACGTACTCGATAACACTGCGTTTTGGCACGGCTCGGTAGAAGAAACTGACCAAGAGCTGGTCAACACCCTTACAGCTTATGCTATTAACAAGACTGATCAGCCGAAACAAATCGTCGTTGACCTTCATTTTAAACAATCCACCCAATGGAGAAAAACACAGCGCTTCGACCTTGCTGATTCAGTCGTCATTGATGAGACCTTTCATTGGCCACAAGTTGGAAAAACAGAGGTAAGAGTCGCGCTAGAAGAAGGCCAACGTTTCTCCGATACCAACAGTGGCACTCGTTTTGAGCCGACAGAACTGCAAGCCATCATTACCGTGCCTGCTCACTCCGTGCTGCCTTTTCAAGTCGAGTTCTTACGCTCTACCATCTCTTACCCATACCGCATCAAAACCAACATGAGTTACGACGTGAGCTTCACAGGTTTTCTTCGTTATAGCGGCAATGCGCTGAGCTCACATCCAACAAACCGCCCTACTGTCTCACACACCTTTACCATGGGAACCACCAGCGAAGATCAAGCCAATATCCGCTACCAATGGGACCACCGCTATATTCCTGGAGAGATGAAATGGTGGGACTGGAGTTGGGCAATCAACACCAATGGCTTGAGTAGCATGCAGTACGCCGCAGGAGCAAGTGTCCGTCCGTTCTATTCTCACGTGTCTGGTCAATTCAGTGCTGAATCTCAATATTCAGGGATGATAGATATCGGCGCTGAGCATTCTGTTGATTCATTCGATACAACGACGTTCAACAATCACGAAACCTACTACGCGGGTGATATTAAAATAGTGACTGATTTCGCCCCTGACACCCTCGCTCAACTTGGGTATCAAGATGCTCAACTTGTGATTAACCCTGTGCAGCAGTAAGCAAACTCATATTCCCCAATCTAGGTTCACCACACTGGTGGTGAGCTTTTTGCAACCCCTCAATCAAAAAAGCCAAAACACTCCTGCGTATCGGCACCCAAACGAGACTCTTGTTTATGGGTGAACCTTTATCTCGATAAATACGGCCAGCTATTCACTCCAAGAAAAAGTTAACTATGAAAAACAAAAACACGTTATGGCGGTTTGTCGCCATACTATACAGCCCCATGTCAGCCGCGCTTTGCTTAAGCAATGGAGTTCAGGATACCCAATCACTAGACACAATAAACAATGATCGTGCCTCTTTATGGTCTCGAAATGATCTTTATTTGGAACCACAGTTTGGTACTGCGTTAGGCGAACTTGAACACGATGCGCACACGCAATCTTTCACATCAGCATGGCCACAAACAGAAAAAGCGTTGGCTAACGTCCCACAAACATTCGAAAGCTCGTTGAGCCAAGAAAGCCTAATCAATAGGTTGGGTCAGGCCAGTTCTTCTACTTTGGAAGTCTTAGGGCCAATCGGAGATGCTGTTGCGGTGGGCTTTTGGGTCGACAACATGGTCCAAACATTCTCTCAGGAATCCTCAACTCGGCTCGATAAAGCGGCCTCTATCTTTTCCTTAGTTCCTCTAGTTGGTGATGAGCTAAACCTATTATCGAATGACATTAAGTACTTCGCAGCCAAAGAAAAAATCACCGAATTTGAAAACCAATCACATTACGTGTTTACCAACCACTCATCAGAATTTTCTCGTTTCCACCATAAAAAACAAGATGCAATCTCACTGATTAATAAATACGACAATCATGTGAAGCACTCTGCCTCAATGTATATCGATCACCTACTTCTTGAAGCCGACACTGAGTATCGCCGGTTAGCTTCAGCGTATGACAGGCAGTTATCTAAACAAATGGCACGAATTGATTTAGAACTGTTGAAGTCAATCGGGCATATTTCCCCTAATTCAAATCTACACCAGTCGCTATGCCAAAATGCTCAAGACTCTTTAACAGGGCTCGAACGCTGCATTCGCATTGAAGGACCAGCACGCATCGATGATCTGATTAATAAACTGAACGCAGACAACTATAACGAACTCGCTTTGAATATACATAGCAAGAAAAGAGAACTTGTTGAAATTGCTTTGCGCCGACTATCCACACATAGAGAGAACACAATTAAACGGCTCATAGAAAAGTCAAAGCCTCACGTGGTATCGATCATTACACACAGCAAAATCAACCGAAGTATATTGGAATTTCAAGTAAGACAAAGTGGATTGAGAGAGTATGCGAAAGAAATGTGGGATATCGATTACCTGAGCGAGGAACAACTCAGTACAGCAACTATAGAAGTCCGTCCCGCAAGAACTTGCTGGGGTGTTCCTTCGATTGCCCCAGGCGGTATTCAAGCTTCTCTAGATGCATGTAAAGACTCTGGCCCATTGTACGATACTTACCACCCTAAAAAGGATCCTGAGTTATCCGAATTGTTGCTAAAAAAGGTAGAATTTAATGTCGAACAGCATATTGCATCGAGGGTGGTTAATGGTTGGCCAATAGGCTTATTTAGAACTCAGCTGATCAACACAGCTAGCGCTTATATATCCGGCCAGTCATCGAATAAACTATTTGAAGAGCTAGTGTCCGAGTTAGCGAACATCGAGATTCTTAGCTACCAAACGCCTTTCAGCGAATACTTAGATAGCAAAGGAATTGACAGCTCTGATCCAAATGTTCGTAAAAGTTGGCATCAGATTAGCCGTTGGTATGAACTACTGCTAACAGAGCGACCGAGCGGCGGAGTGTTAGATCAAATCAAACAATATGAAATTTTTAAACATTTTATTCAACCTCAATTCAAGCTCGCTATTTCAATGTCTTACATCCGCTCTCTGAACTACTCGTTACCGTATCCAAGTGTATACTCTGCAGCAAACCTTAGGTTTTATGCCCCTAAAATGGCAGACATACTCGATGACGTGATGTCGCAGCCAAGCGCTCACTTTGAACGAAACTTTCAAAGCGCTATTGAAAGCATCATTGAAGAGGCAATGAAGACGACGAATGCCAACCAACTTCAATATTTATTAGGCGATCTTTCTCTCTACCTTCAAATCGCACAACATCAGCAGTCAGAATTCAATGTATCACCTAACAGCAAGCATCAGCTGTTTAACAGTACGCTTTCAACTCCTCACCTAAACTACCTTTCCAATGAGTATCAAGATGAAATGGAACAGCAGGTAGCTTATGTAGCTTATGTAGCTTCGCATGCGCTATGGAGCCAGCTAGCGGACATAAAAATAGCGTTGAACGAAGGAAGCCTTGAGTCTGCAATTGACCAACTTGGGCGAATCATTAAACAAGAAGAGCTGACTCTGCTTCCACATATCACCCATTTTCTTCTTGTAGAACTCGAAGATTGGATTGAATTACAAATAGCGTTAGAGGAGTCAGTTTATGAAAAATAGTATTATCCTAGCCCTATCAGGGTTTTTAATGCTTGTTAACTCAATAAATGCATACGCAGGAAAAGGGTCAGAATTTGGTCTTTTTTACGATGCTCCGGATGGCGTAAAAGTCATTGCTGGCTACAATTCAGACACCTACGGAAAACTCTATCGCATGTCGAGAAACCTCTATGTACAAACAAAGAGTGACGCCTACCTCTCCGATATGAGCGTATTGATCCGCAAACTGCAGCTATCGCAAACTGGACGAGAAATCTTACGACAAATAGCAACTTACACACCGGTCAATGCGCCGAATGATGGTGTTGCCCCATTAATTGAACACACGATAGGGGTCGATCAGTCTAAAGCTACTATTGTCACTGTGATAAGAGAACCAGAAGGACCAGGAAGACTCTTTGAGACGATACCCTCTATATTTGAAGATCAACAAAAGGCCTCGCTTGCTTGGCAGCGACAATTTAATGGTAAGGGGGTCTCGAATACGGTTTACTTCTCCACCACGGAGATAGTCAATATTCCAGGAACAGAGACACCGTTTGATCAAACCGTCGCATTAGGGCATGAACTCATACACGCGAGAGACTTCTCTTCTGGTGCCGTCCCTCAAGGTAATGCGCCTCTGTATCACCGACACCCAGACACCAATAAAGCGACAGAGTATGTGATTCCAAATTATGAATATCAGACCACAGGAATTACTCACTACAACAATGCTGAACACGGTCGAGATCCCGTTACGGAAATCAGTAGTGCCAGGCAGTCAATCATCAACCTTCGTGAAGAGATGTACTTCCAATGGAAAGCGCTAGGACAAGAAAAACCTAAGGCGTATTTAAAAAATGAAAAGCTCGTGAGTGAATTTCATTTGGCTGACGATTTGGGAAAAGTAAAAAGAAACACCTATTGGCCGAAAGAGCACTACGACTACAAGCCATATACGCTTGAAACAAGACCATCCGCAACACCTCAGCATGCACCGAACTGGGATACTGTAGAAGGGAAAATGGCACATATCGAAGTTAGACAAGCACTAAAGAAATCGTTAAGTGAAGGTAACAAACCTGCGATTGTCATCGTTGATGCTACCGAACAACGCTTATCTCAAAGCTTGCAAAACTCACCAGCGCTGACACGCAGAGGACTCGGAAACCAAAGTTCAATTCTAAAATACGCTGCTCAAAACGATATTAAAGTGGTCAATATTTATAGCAAGCAGAATGAGACTCCACTGAGCTCCTTAAAGAAACGTAAAAAGAGCCTTCTTTATCGTTCAATTTCAGGAAAACAAGCAGATGCAGACCAAGGTTATAGTGATGTGCAATACAGCAAAGACAATCAAAGCTCGTTAGTCTCAGCGCTTGAGGAAAACGACGATGTATTAGTTATGGCCTACTCAGATGGCAAAATGACAACCAACGTTATCGACAGCCTTTCCGAGAGTATGGCTAAGGAAGTAATTGTGTCACGATACGCTAACTTAGATTACCAACCTTCAAACCTCAGTGCGGAAGAAAGTACTGCATGGAAGGCGCTTGATAAAAAAGGGAATGTAAAAATGTTAGGTGGAGGTAGCCGCTCTCGCTTCAATATATGTAGCATCCAATAAACAACATTGTCGAACACGAAGTACTTTATATCGCTGCTCCTTTCTGTGCCCAAGCACAGCAACAAGTAGCGGGGTTATGACAAATAAACCCGCTACTTGACTTAAAAATGAAATCACAACGAAACAAAAGTTTGAGTTAATGGAGTCGGTTATACACTGGGATTCCATCAGGAGGATCTATGAAACATTGCCCATCTTGTTCAACTGAACTGGTCGCAAGAGACGATGTACAAATTTGCCCACGCAATGAAATCGGCGACTGCTATTTTGATGGCTATGAGCAATATCAGCTCGAATACCATCAACTTAAAAACAACCAACAAGACTCAACTTTCGACATCGCAGACATTGTTGCCGATTAGCTGGCCAAAGCCTTAGTAGGTAACCTACCTACTTAGCTACTTAGCTACTTAGCTACTTACCAGTAAAGCGGTCGTAAGTGATACACCGGCAATGAATTATTTCTCAAATATAGAGACATGACCGGTTCAGATGAGCCCGTAAATAATTCTATGCAGTTGCCAACATTGAAAAAGCCCCGACGTAAGGACACATCGGGGCTTTTAATACTTCTTCACGCCACAAGTAATTGACGAATTAGATAGTGGTTTAGTCGAGGACTACCACATTAGATCATCTGGGATCACGAAGTCTTTGTACGGGTCATCTTCGTCAACTTCATCAGAGCTTGAAGCTTGAGTATCAACGATAGATTCTTCGTCACGCATGGCGATCTTGTTCGCTACCGCAGTAGGGATAACAACATAGCTTTCGCCTTGACGCGCGATACTTAGAATACCTTTACTTAGTTGCTTTTGAGTCAGGTCTTCTACGTAAAGGTATTTAACTAGCGTACCATCGGTGAAGTTGTATTTGATCTCACCATTCTTCTGTTCGATCTTGTTCATCTCAATCAGTTGCTTCACTTGAGCTTTAATTTCTTTGCTCAACTGCTGTTCTTTCAACTGTTGGTTTAACTCTTTGTCTTTCGCTTGCTGCGCCAGTTTAGTTTCTTCTGCTGCCGCTTTTGCTTCACGAGACTGAACGCGAGACTTTTTAGAGCCCTTCTTCGCCTTCTTTAATTTTTTCTCATTTACCAAGCCAGCTTTAAGCATTTGCTCTTGGAGTGTTAACTTTGCCATGACTTTCCCAGTTCAGGATTAAAAACGACACTATCATACCTGTTTTTGAGGAATCTGTTTACTGAACAATGGCAAAATTTATGCTGATAGAGCAAGGCGGTTAGCGTTTTCCCTTATCGTGATTCACAGCATCCATTTCTGGTTATTTACCGACCTATGATTTCCACGAAAACAACCAATAGTGACTTACCCTCAAACCCAAATCGTTCCTCTATTTTTTAGCGTGCGCGCGTATCACTTATCATTCAGGCAAAGCAATATGTTAATTTTCAATGAGTAATCTAATTTATAAAACCATGGCATATATCTAATATTTGGATAATTCCCATAGAGTTATAACTCCAATGTCACAACTCTTTACTACGTTATTCTTTAAACCAATCAGTAAGGATAACGTGAAAATGAAAACTCAATGGACTTGCCTGAGTGCAATACTTGCATCAGCTTCATTCATTTCAACCTCGGCTATTGCAGATACCGATGTGTACCTGACCAATAACACGAGCCAAGTAATGACTATTCAAACCAATCACACGGGTACCGACCAGCTTCAATTCGGTGATGAGTGGCAGCAACATGTTGAACAGATTGGCCCTTGGGAGACGAAGAAGCTGATCAGTTTCAATCGCTGGACTGGTGTTAAATCTGGGAAGACCTACGAGTTTGATACTGTGGTATCGAACGCTGTGGGTGAGAGTGTCACGCTCAACCAAACCATGAAGGGTCATTGGTACAACTCGACACTGCAACATGGCTTGAGTGCCGCAGACGTCAACCTAACGTTGCATGACGATCGTAATATTCATCGCAGCACAACCGATGCATTCGGGGTCAATGCAGAGCTAGCACTTAAAGCCGATTCTACGGCGCGCTACGATGATATTTATTACACCATCACCCCGCCCAAAGTGGATGAGCAGCCAGAGCCGGATGCCAATACACTGAAAGTCATGACTTACAACATCTGGGCGCTGCCTGCCATCGCTTCACATATTGGTGACCGCTATGACCTGCTCCCTCAATACGTAAAGGGCTACGACGTGCTGGCGCTTCAAGAGGTGTTTGCCAACGGACGAGATAAGTTCCTACGTGAGCTTGCAAAAGAGTATCCTTATCAAACTAAAATGCTCGATAAAGATGGGATTAACATCTATGACGGCGGCGTGATCATTGTCAGCCGCTACCCTATTGTCAACGAAGCGCAATACGTGTTCCCTGATTGTACAGGCACAGATTGTTTCGCTGATAAGGGCGTGAATTATGCCGAGGTTATCAAGAATGGTCAGGCTTACCATGTTTTCGGCACCCACACGGCATCATTCGATACCGATACCGCTCGTGACTACCGACAGCGCCAATTTAAACAGATGCGTCAGCTTGCTCAATCACTGGAAATACCAACTTCAGAGACGGTTATTTATAGCGGTGACTTCAACGTGAACAAGCTGAAGTTCCCAGGCGACTACCAACAAATGTTCGCTAACCTGCAAGCTGATGAACCAACCTACTCTGGTTACACCGCTTCAACCTTTGACCCACGCATCAACAACTTTGCGGGCGAACCTATGTCGGGTGGTGAAAACGTTGAGTATCTCGATTATGTGGTAGTAAGCTCGGAATATGGCGCCAAAGCGCATAACGACAATCGTGTGGATGTCCCAAGATCAACAAGCAGTGAGCTATGGAAGCACTACAACCTTTCAGACCACTTCCCTGTTAGTGCCGTGATCAAGTAACTCGGTGAACCAATAATGCATCGAGTTATATTAATCATAATGCTCGTCGCGGTGACGAGCATTGTTGGCTACTCATGGTCATCAAAAACGAACGAAACACCGCTATCTTCTGCTCAACACACAGAAGCTAAGCCGCGTGTTTCTGCGACAACTGATGACGATAATTCCACGCCCACTGCAACCGCCAGTTCGGAAAACTCCGCATCGCACAGCAATCAAGCCCAAGCTGGAGCACTGGACGGTAAAATTCTTGCTGAAAACTTGAGTGAATTCGAAGGTAAGGCTTTATTCGATGAACTCGATGGGTTCTGGAAGCTTTGCCAACAACGTGATGACTGCACTGAGCAACTCGCACGATTGAAATCAGAGTTGCCGAGTATATGGTTTGAGTTACTGAGCGACTATCCGCAGCTATCAGTCGACTGGCAATTAGCCCAAAGTACCATCCCACTTGAATCCATAGAGACTCTTGAAGATCGTGTTGCCTTATTCAAACAGTCTGCACAGCAAGTATGGGGAGAGTTGGCCCACCAACTATTCGCAGACCAGTTTGCGCATTTAGATTTTACGCTTGACGCCAATACCCTTGAAGAGAACGAAGCGAACCAGTTTTTGGCCAACTATCAAGATTTGCTTAGCGAATGGCAAAACAATACGGGCACGTTAAACGCCGAAACACAGCTTCAAAAATATGAACTGGCAGTCTCTTTGATACCCAGCAGCTATAGCCCTGCTGAGATAGTCTCAGTCAAAGCCGACCTTCAAGAGGCCTACTTAGATGAAATGCAGGCCAGCAACATTACCGCAAGAGAACAGCAAGTCGCGCAACAGCAACAAACCGTGATGAGTTATCACGAGCAACTGGATCAACTCAAAGCGACCTTAGGCTCTCAGCGAACCTCAAGTTATGCCACTTGGACTCAACAAAATTGGGACAGTTACTATCAGCAGCAAGTCACCGATTTCAGGGAGCAGTTTTTTAGCAAGTAACGCTTTAACTTAAACCGTCACGAAACTGCGCGGGCGTTTTATTGATCCAACCTTTAAACGCCCTTCTGAAATTTGCAGGGTCGCTATAACCGAGCCTTTCACCGATGTCATCGATACTCATGGTTGTGCCGAGTAACAGCTCTTTGGCCAGTTCCACTCGAACTTCAGTAAGCAATATTTGATAACTGGAATCATGGGTCACTAGCTCTCGCCTGAGCGTACGAGAGCTACAACCAAACTCATCCGCGAGTTGCTCTATATTCGGGAAACTACCTGCGGTTTGATAAAAGATCGTTTTGATCTGGTTAGTCAGCAGGTGCTCAGAGTCCAGCGTTTGGACTATCGACTGGCAAGACGCAAGATAGCGCTTCAGTGTCGCGGCATCATGAGTCAATAAGGTTTGTGATAAAACCGAGGCATCAAAACGCAGTTCACAATGGTTTTGCTCAAAAATCACCGGGCACTGGAAGCGGTTGTCATAAAGCTTGGTGTAATTGGGACGAGCGTAAGGCAAAGCCAAAGTATGAATATCCAACTCATGACCAGTCAGTTCTTTGAACAAAGAGACGATTGAACTCAAGAAATACTCACTGCAGAAAGGCAGGAGTTCGCCCACTTCCAAAGTGTTCTCTATCCGAATCACCGCTTGCTCGGAATCTAGAAATAATTTAACCGAGAAAATAGGACCGTTCAGGCGCAGATATTTAAAGCCCGACTTGATGGCCTCCCCGACATTTTGACTGGTCGATAGCGCATAACCCAACACACCAAAGTGACTCAAGCTAGCGTGTTCTCCCAGCCAAAGCCCTAAGCCATCGTGAGGAAAGCTTTGATTAGCCGAGCTAAATAACGCAAGTTTATCAGCGTAAGTCAGCTTTCCATTCGGGTCTCGCCAATCCATGTTCGGCAAACCCACATCATTGAGTAGCCTTTCAATATCGATACCTCGTTGCTCTAACGTATTCAACAGCAGCGCGATATCTAATGTCCCCAACTGATGCCGATGTCCGGCTGGCTTATACTCCGCGATAATCTCCAATAGTCTCTCCTTATATCGAGCCCACTCCCATCAACATGACTACTCAGCTTCAACAACACTACTGACAAAATCGTGATTGGCAACGCGCTCTTGTCCGAATATGACCTCCCAATTCTACGCTACTCATCGCACAATGGCTTTAATTGTTAAATTAATGTGAACCATCGCAATGATAAAAACGAACCCAGCGCCACACAGTTTGATTGATTCTAATGGTCAGCCGAGCATTGGACATTTCGATGGCATCCCAAAGCACCTGAACATCGAGAACTTTGACTACCGAAACTCGATGGATTCAAAAGCAGCCCCTTGGCAGAAGCACTTCCACTACAAGCAATTCCAATTTGTCAGCATTGTCACCGACACGCACATTATTGGTGTCGCTATCGCGGATATTCGCTACTTAGGCTCGGCATTTTGTTATCTGTACGATATTGAAAACAACCATCTAGAAGAGTCATCTTGGTTGAGGCCATTTGGGTTTGATAAACAAGTTACCGCTTCGCCATTTGACGGCACGACAAACATTGCAGGCCAAAGCATCATCTTTAATATTGAAGGCGGGCAATGGCAAGTTCGATTAAATACCAAACTCATCAAGGCCGATATCGCTTTAGAGCCTGAAGCCGACAGCTTGCCCTTGGCGATGTGCAGCCCAACGGGTTATTCAGGTTGGACTTACACCCAAAAGCACAATGCTTTGCGCATCAGCGGTGACATCCAAATCAAAGGAGAATCACTCGTTCTCGAACAAGCTCGTGCCGGTTATGACTTTTCAGCGGGCTACATGAGACGTGAAACCAGTTGGCGCTGGGCAAGTATCAACACGCAATCCCATGGCACAGATATTGGCCTAAACCTCGCGGCGGGCGTGAATGAGACTGGAGGCTGCGAAAACGTATTGTGGGTCAGTGGAACCAGACACTTACTTAACCCGGTACAGTTTACGTTTAGTCGCCAAGACACGAATTTACCTTGGCAGATAACATCACAAGATGGACGTATAAACCTGACCTTTACGCCCTTAAATAATCGCAGCGAAAAGCTCAATTTATGGCTGTTAAAGAGTAACTTTCGTCAGTTCGTTGGTCATTTTTCTGGCTCGACTGAAGACAACAATGGAGTGACACATCGACTCGATGGTGTTCTTGGCCTAACAGAAGATCACTTTGCACGCTGGTAGCGAAATTCTGCTAACTGAATCTCAGACGATCAAGTCTAAGTAAACTTGATACTAAGAACGCGTATGGCGTCTCAACAAGGATAAAACATGAATATCGACGCATTAATCAATCACCCAGAATGGCTACTGTTGGTATTAGCGCCCTTGTTCGTGGTGTGCATGTTGGCTGAGTATTTTATCGGTCAGAAACAAGGTCGACTACCAGATAACTCCAGCTATAAACTTTCAGAGGTGATATGTAACTTCACGCTGGCGGGAATGCATCAACTCTCCGATTTGCTCACCGGGTTATTGGTCGTGCAGCTGTATCTCTGGATGTTCGGTTGGCGCTTGATGGACATTGAAATGGGCGTGCTGAGTTTTGTTGTATTGATAGTGTTACAAGACTTTTGCTATTACTGGTTCCATAGAGCAAGCCATCGTGTTCGCTGGATGTGGGCAGCACACGTCGCGCACCACAGCTCAGAACAGATGAACTTCAGTACGGCTTTCCGTCAAAGCTTAATGTACCCACTTGCTGGGATGTGGCTATTCTGGGTACCGTTGGTCATCATAGGTTTTGACCCTAAATGGGTCATCTTTGTGGTGCTTCTGAATCTAGGTTTGCAGTTCTTTGTCCATACACAATGGATACGAAGCTTGGGACCACTTGAATACATCTTTAACACCCCTTCGCATCATCGAGTACATCACGGCAAAAACCCGCAATACATCGATAAGAACTACGCCGGTGTTTTGATCATTTGGGATAAGTTGTTTGGTACGTTCGAACCTGAAATTGAAACCGTGCGTTACGGCGTCACCAAGCCCGTAAACAGTTTTAACCCGATAGTAGTCACCTTTCAAGAATGGAAGGCCATATTCAAAGATTTGAAGAACCGAGAGCTAACCATGAAACAAAAAGTGCGATTGATACTGTCGCCTCCTTCAGACTAATCAAAACGATCGGATTTAGTACACCTTATGAAAATCAATGAGGTTGAATGTGAGGTCGCTTACCCAGAAATCGCCGTCCAAGTCGGCACCTTGCACGTATCGCTTGTCGCCCATTTCTAAAGTCACAATGTATTTGCCCGCGATGAGCCCCTCTACCATGTAAAAGCCATCGCTCTCAATCTCGCTCGAATACTCGGTGCCTTTCTGGATATGTTTAAAGTGCAGATAAGCACTGTTTTCTAGATCGCCTTCCACTGTGCCATCGACGCCAAATGACACCACCATTTCGATGTGAGCATGAGTTAGCCCGACTTGCTTAGTGTTTACAAACACAGGGTTTTGAATCGGCGTGAGGTTAAGGTCGAGTGCCCCTTCATCGATATAGATAGGTAGATTATCTCGAGCCGGAACACTTGAGAATTCAAATCGGCCCTTTGCATCACTGACCGCTCGTTGGTCCAAGATTTGTAGGCTTACGCCTGGTATGGGTTGTCTGTGGTGATCGTAGACAACGCCCGTCAGCTTAGAATGGTTGTATCGATTCCACTCAACAAACTCACCAATGCTTTCATCAAAGTAAGTTTTAGCACCGAATTCTGTCGTCATCTCGACACCGTATCGGTCTTCGGTTCCTTCTAGCTTAAAGAGTAAATAAGGGTTCACTCGAGCTTCTAAAGAAGCGGAAAACGAAACTTCCTGTTTCTGATAGCGAGCCGATACGTTCGTCGTGAGCTCTTGAAAAACCTCCAACGGATCTAACAGGCACTCTTTGCACGCATTTCTCAGAGACAGCTCCGTTCGTTCATGATGACCAGAGCCATCAACAGTTCCAGAAATATTCCACGACGTATCCGAAAAACCGCTTTTAGCCAAGCCAATCGTATGGAGGTAATCGTCTTGATGAGAAGCTTTGATGTATCGATAGTCACCGGCGTATGAGACAAACAGATTACGAGCCACTTTCGAGTTCAACTTGGGTTCAACGCTCAACTCATCTTCATCATCCCTTACCGTCAAAAAGGCCGTTAGATTGGCAAGCGACAGGTTGTATTTGAAAACATCGTACTCCATCGACTCTAAGTCCAATTCATCGGTTTTATTGAGCTCTATCGATGCCGACTGATCGCCGTTGATCAAGATATCAAACTCCATTGGAAAGCGATTGAACTCAGGTAACCAACCGATATGACCCGCGAACCAATGCGCCGGTAAGTATCGTCCTTGAACACCAATCAAGTCTTTGCCATTTTGCCTCATAAAGGCACTACCCACGGTGAAGTAATCGGCAAGCCCATATTCGAGCGACACAGCGCCAGCTCGGTCTGCACCTTCATTGCCTACCACTTGCACGCCCCACTCATTACTTGGCAGAAATGCATCTTCTAAACCGGCGACGGTGATCTCTTCTTCCTGCCAGACACCTTTCGATAAGTAGTAGCGAAACTTGATGGTGTCACCGGGGGAGATGTTGTCTTCTTCAACCACGAAACGTCCAAACTCATCAGAGCGATAAGTGGTTTGATAAATGCCATTGACCAAAACATCGATACTGATGTTGGGTTGAGTGGTTCGTTCGAGTTGAAGGTTACCGAACTCTGTTTGTCGCTTTCGGTTGGTGTAATAGAGCCCATCTTCGAGGGTTTGATTCACGGTAAAGACACTGCCATCTAATAACACATGGCCGACTTCCAAAGAGCCTTCACCGTCATGAGCTTCTACCGCAATGTTGTAATAAACGATGGGGTTATCTTCTCGTGAATCAATCGACAAGCGAGACAAGGAGTGTTCAGTGCTTAATATGGTGTCTGAAATTGCGTAAACATCACCGCCAGTTTCACTGTCGTGATAAACCGAAGTCGCTAACCGAGTCGCCAAACCCACGGCGGCAACAGGTTCGAAAGCTGGCGTGTTTTCAGCTCGCTTGAGATCCTCGGCCTTTTTACGTGATTCATTTTTCATCTTAGAAATAGCGGCTTCCAGTTCAGTCAATGAACTGAATTCTGGAGTAACGGTGAGCCGATAATCATCAATATCCCAACGCACTTTTGCTGGGATACAAGCTTGCAAGCTGTACCAGTGGATGTAAGTTTCTGAGTCGATGACTTGATATTTGATCGACTGGATATTGGTGTCATCGCGATAACAAATGGCTTGTTCGGTATCTAAAATGTACGGAGGAGATTCTCTTCCCACATCTTGAGGCAAATACAGTTCGCAATATCCGCTTTCATCACACTGACCATTCATTTCGAGCAGATAAAAAGCGGCATTGGATATCGAAATGAAGGGTTCTTCGTAGTCATCCATCATGACACGATAAAAGCTATCCCCGACTTTCCCGACTCGAACTTCAACATGGGCTGGATAGAGTTCACTCGCCTCACTTTCTGCTTTAGATTGCGAATACGCACCAAAAGGAAACAGTGAAGCGAGCAACAAAAGCCGCCAAACCATGCAATTGAACACTGGCTTTTATAGAGTCAGCGACAATGAAACGAGCACTACAGAACACATTCGTACAGAGGCTGTTCGTTCTGAACCAGTGAGATCTTTGAGCCTTTTGGGAAAGGCTTGGTTAATTCAGCATTACGAAGTAGCACCACTTTTTCGCTATGCTCGTCTACATTCAATTTCGCAGTAAACTGAAAGTTACCGTCGTTGCGAATCTTGATGCTTTGGTTGTCACACCCAAACTTAACATCTTGCACCTGCTCACCTTTCTGAACATAAACAGGTACATAACTGTTGATGTGAAAGTTCAGTTGAAAGGCTGAACCATCACTGTTGGTTTTACTTGAAGACAACGCAATGTCTGATAGCTCTGCAGCTTTTGCTATTGGGGAAAACCACAAGTAAGCACGATATTCACCATCAGCCATGTCAGCAGGTAAAGCATTCATACGTAAGCGAACCGTGCGTCTTTGATTGGGTTTAAGTTCACGAATTATTGGTGGTGACACTTTAATCCAACTCGCGATATCTTCTGATTGCGCGATATTAGCGTCAGTTCGAACTAAGCCACTCGCCTTTACCGGGCGATAAATCGGTTTTATCTCCAAGCGAATCGGTTGATCTGAATTGTTTTCGACGACGATTTTTTCAGTCACCGAAGTGTCGGCATCCAGCACAAAACGAGTCGGTGCGATAAGTAACTGAGCATAGGCTTGTGTTGTGAAGATTAAGCCGAGAACACATGAGATAAACAACTTCATTTATAATTAACCTCAAAAGGGATTGTACTGGTGTAAAGGCCTGCTGGGTGGTTAGCGCCGATTTTCACTTTGGCACCAATACACAATAATTTGCTTCTTCCATTCCCGTTGATTTTGGCTCTACCACGCTTTGATAAGCCACAACCAAAATAAAACTTTCTAATACGCAGGCGTTTGGATTTACGAGAATGGTTTAGATATTGCTTGGAAGGGAGAGAAACCACGATTTTTTTACCAGGCTCACCTTCAACATAAAAACGAACCACATAAACCTGACTATTGGATGGGTTTGAATCCGCATTCTGGCCCGACCCAGAGATATACATACCCGGAAATTTCACTTCCATATTCTCAGGAATAATTTCTAGCGCATGAAAAGGGCTGGAGTAAATCATCAGACCAATATAAATCGCGCATTTGAATAGAACACTCATAGTAAAAGCGGCTGCTTTATAGCAGCCACAATATTACACTGGTTTCATTTAATTACTGGTAAGTAACATCTACTGCAACGTTAGCAGTATATGTACCAGCAACTAATGTCGCACTTGAAGTACGTGCAGTACCACCAATATTAAGAGCCGCAGTACCACCGGTAAGAGTAATAGCGTTATTAAAGTCGAATTCAGCTGCAATCGTATTTACGCCGTTAACCAAGTTAGTATCAGAAATACTTACTGTTACTGCATCACCAGATTCTCCAGAAAGAGTAAATGCCGCAGCTCCAGCATCACCTTGAGCGATAACAACGTCCGTTGTATTGTCTGAAGTGATGATACCGAAGTCAAGATCACTTGTTTTTGTCATTGTAATTGCTTGTTTTACTTCTAGTGTTGCATCAAAAGTGTCACTCACAGCGAAAACGTTCGCTGAAGAGATAGAAAGTGCAGATACAGCAACAACCTTAAAGACTTTGTTCATTTCTTTAATCCTTTATATAAAATCGGCTTTATTATTAGGGTTACCTAATAGTCAATCAAAGTTAACAATTAAGTAACAACAATCCTATTTAGAAAATATATATATTGACACTTATTTATAAAGAAATGAGGCGCAGTGAGAATAAGATCACGCAAATTGATATAAATAACACTAACAATAATAATGGTATTGGATCATTTTTACCAATTATATATAAAACTGGTTTTACACTTAATTCCTTTATTTTTGTACGTAATTACTACTATAAAAAGACCTTAATTAAAGTAACCCTAAAATAAAGAACAAGAATAAAGGACAAGAATAAACCCTTATTATATTCAGGTTAATTACTATATAGATCACCGTGTTGCAATACAGTCTCAAAAGTGAAACACTCTGACAATTAAAATAAATTGTAATAAAAATGAAATATTAGAGTTTCATTTATATCCAATTCAAACACGGATTATAGAAAGTATTAAAAATGAGACAGACATAACGCTCCAGTTAAATTAACCCCCGACAATCATAAATACCAAAAAAACAATTAAATCTAAGGGGATTGTATTGCGAAAAACACCTTGATTGGACAGAGCCTAGACAGACAAGTGAAGCAGTTTAAACATTTGCACTAGGGTTTAAACATTTGCACTAGGGTTTAAACATCTGCGCTGCGGTTTAGACATAAGCACAGCGGATTAGCCTCAGGTACAGCAGATTAACCACCAGTCAAAAAAACAACGAGGTGTTTCTAATCACACGGCTTTAGAGTAAAAGACAAACAAACTCATTCGCGGTAAACCTGAAACCCGACTCATCGCCTTACAACAGCTAAGGTGAAAAGATAGGTAAAAAAGAGGTACACAGGCAGAATTGTGACCAGAGAAAAGCCACAATTGGATTCAAAACCTTCCCCACCGACTCGATTGAATAGTAAAGCACCGTTTTCCAGCAATTTATTTGTGATCTGGGTTGCACGCGTACCGCATACTATCAGATACTGAACAAAACTAACCTTCAGCCACAGTAAACGTTCCGCGCTTGCTGTTCAGGAAATTCAATGAGTTCAGATAATCAGCCGACCTACTTCTTTTTCGATTACGAAACGTGGGGCGTTAGCCCAGCAAAAGACCGTCCGAGTCAGTTTGCGGGTGTTCGTACCGACCAAGATTTCAATGTTATTGGAGAGCCTCTGGTTATCTATTGCCAACCTCCCGCTGATTACCTCCCTGCGCCTGAAGCTGCACTGATCACCCGTATCACACCACAAAAAGCGGCTTCACAAGGTCTTCCTGAACCAGAGTTTATCGCTAAGATCCATGCTGAGTTAGCGAAACCAAACACCACAAGCCTTGGCTACAACAGTATTCGATTCGATGATGAGGTAACGCGTTACACCTGTTACCGAAACTTCATCGACCCATATGCGTGGAGTTGGCAGAACGGCAACTCACGTTGGGATCTGTTAGATGTAATGCGCGCTGTTCACGCACTGCGCCCTGAAGGCATTGTTTGGCCAGAGAACGAAGAAGGTTATCCAAGCTTCAAACTGGAACACCTATCTGTGGCAAACGGCATTGAACATGAGAACGCGCACGATGCGATGGCCGATGTTATTGCGACTATCGAGTTAGCGAAGAAGCTGAAAGCAGCACAACCTAAGATGTTCGATTACCTTTACAACATGCGTCATAAGCGTAAGCTGAATGACCTGGTTGATATTGTAAACATGACACCATTGATGCACGTTTCGGGCATGTTTGGCCGTGACTGCAACTACACAAGCTGGATTGTGCCTATGGCTTGGCACCCAACCAATCAAAATGCCGTTATCGTGGTTGATTTAGCCAAAGATCCAAGCCCACTGTTAGAGCTGGACGCTGATGAACTCAGAGACAGACTCTACACCAAACGCAGTGAACTGGGTGAAGACGAGCTACCCGTACCAATCAAATTGGTTCAACTGAACAAGTGCCCTATTCTTGCTCCAGCCAAAACGCTGACGGCTGAAAATGCTGAAACCATCGGTATCGATCGCCAACAATGCTTGAAGAACTTAGCACTGCTGCGCGAACACCCAGAGATTCGCGAAAAACTGATCGGCCTGTACTCACAAGAGCGAGAGTACGAAAAGAGTGATGATGTTGATACACACCTTTACGACGGTTTCTTTTCACCTGCAGATAAAACAGCGATGAACATCATCCGCGAAACTGACCCAAATAACTTGGCAGCTTTAGATATCACCTTCGGTGATGAACGAATTAAACCGTTACTGTTCCGTTACCGTGCTCGTCATTTCCCATGGACGCTCGACGAAGCTGAGCAATTGAAATGGGCGAACCATTGTCGTGAGTTTTATGAGAGCCGTTTAGAAGAGTACATGCTCAACCTTGAAAACCTCGCGCATGAACATGAAAGCGACGAGAAGAAAATGGCTATCTTGAAAGCGGTTTATCAGTACGTAGAAAAGTTAGCTAGCTAATTCCATTATCAAGAGACGTAACACTTTGAAAGAAAGATTGATCCAACTGGTTTACTGCTTAATCTCCTTCACCTTAATCATAGGTGCACTTACAGCAGGTAACGCGTTACAGCACTTTTTGGATACCTCAATCCCAGGCAGTATTTTTGGCATGTTGATTCTGTTTGCCGCCATGGTGATTGGTATTGTTCCTTCGCACTGGGTACAACCCGGTGCAAGCTTGATTATCCGCCTAATGATCTTACTGTTTGTTCCGATCAGTGTTGGGTTGATGGATCACTTCGACATGCTCATCGCGAACGCATTGCCAATTATGGCGAGCGCCGTTGGCGGCACGTTACTGGTGTTGGTGTCCTTATCATGGTTTTTAGACCGCTTGCTTTCGAGAGGTGACTGATCATGTGGATTATACTCACCATCGTGGTATTCCTGTTTGCTCGCTGGGTAAGTCAAAAAATAAACTCGCCGCTGTGTAATCCCCTGCTTATCAGCATTGTTATCATCATTCCGATACTCACGTTCTTCAAAGTACCGTTTGAGACTTACTATGCAGACAACACCTGGATTACCTACATGCTGCAGCCTGCGGTTGTTGCCCTTGCTTACCCGCTTTACGAACAGTTACCTCAAATCAGAGCAAACTGGCGCATCATCACCTTTGCTTGCACGCTAGGCAGTGTGATGTCGATGACAACGACAGCATTAATCGCAGTGGCTTTTAAAGCGGACTTAACTTTGATTGCGAGTTTATTAGGTAAGTCAGTCACCACACCAATTGCGATGGAAGTATCGAGCCATTTAGGTGGTGAAGCAGCAATTGCGGCAATACTGGTATTGATTGTTGGTCTATTTGGGGCAATTTTTGCTTATCCAATCTACAATCTCATTGGTATTAAGAGCCCTATTGCGCGTGGTTTAACCATGGGTACCGTGTCTCACGCTTTAGGTACTGCGACCTGTGCTGAAAAGAATCAGGAAGATGCTGCATTCAGTTCGTTGGCATTGGTTCTTTGTGGGGTTATCACCTCAATCATTGCACCGAGTATATTTTCGCTCGTGGTTTGGTTCTATTCTTAACCACTTTGATTACAGTTTATACGCGCTCTAATAGATGAGTTGGTAAATAGCTAAACTCACTGGTTCGCGACTTTTAGGCGTTACAGATATCAATAAGCCCAAGCATAACCTGATTATTTCAGTGATAGCTTGGGCTTTTTTCTCGCAATTACTCGGCAATAGCAGTCAAATCGCGCCCTGTTTAGGCCAATAAGTGGGATATCAATAGTAGTTTTTACTCTTGCAATCGATTTCATCTGTGACCTCACTCTAATTATGCAAACCAATGTAACAACAACAACTCATTAGTGATCAAAGTCACAGAAAATTCCTGAGCATTGCATAGAATTAAAGCCTAAGGTCAATTAAGGATTCAACATGAACAGTCGTATTACCCTGGCGCTGGAAAGTGCTCCAACAGCAATCAAAGCACTTTTGAGTGACATCGTATTAGCAGACAACTTTGACGCGACATTGTCTCCAGAACAATTTGCTAGCCTACTGCAAGCAAGTGGTTTAGCGGATGACGAGCTACGTATTGCGCTACTTCCTTTTGCCGCAGCCTATTCTTACGCTCCGTTATCTGACTTCTATGTTGGTGCAATCGTGCGTGGTTTATCTGGCACTCTGTATTTTGGTGCAAACCTTGAAATCGCTGGTGCTCAACTTGGCCAAACAGTACACGCTGAGCAATCTGCAATCAGCCACGCTTGGATGAAAGGCGAACAAGGTATCTCTGATATCACAATCAATTTCAGCCCTTGTGGTCACTGTCGTCAATTCATGAACGAACTGACCACAGCGAAAGAGCTTAAGGTTCAGCTGCCACAACGTGATGAAATGTCTCTGCAAGAGTACCTACCAGACTCATTCGGCCCTGCTGATTTAGGTGTGACGACTGGCCTAATGACTAAGCTTGATCATAAACACACGACTGAAGAAACAACGCCTATTGTTGTAGAAGCGCTAGCAGCACTAAACCGCAGCCATGCTCCTTACACCAAAAACCTAAGTGGTGTTTCACTGCAATTGACGTCGGGTGAGATTTTCACCGGTGCTTACGCTGAAAACGCAGCGTTCAACCCGAGCTTACCTCCTCTACAAGTGGCGTTGATTCAACTTAAACTGGCTGGCTTCGATTTTGAACAGATTGAAAGTGCAGCGTTGGTTGAAATTGCCGAAGGTAGCATCAGTCACCTAGCGGATACGCAGTCTACATTAGAAGCGATTAATCCCGACATTCCAGTGACTTACTTAGCAATCTAAGTACATCTAATTAACAAAGTTTTAAATAAGCAGCCCTATTTAACGGGGCTGCTTTTTTTATACCTGCAATTAACGCAACAACTTGCGCAAACGTTTGCTTTTATCATTGAAATAAGTATGATCACCCCGTTTTCAATCAATCGCTCAAAAGATCGGAAGGAATTTCTATGTTTGGTACTGCTACTCGTGAAAATGCTACTCGTGTACTTCTATTAGGTTCAGGTGAACTCGGCAAAGAAGTTGCTATCGAGTGCCAACGTTTAGGCTTGGAAGTTATTGCATGTGACCGTTACGCAGACGCACCCGCAATGCAAGTTGCACATCGTAGTCATGTATTAGACATGTTAGACGGCGATGCACTGCAAGCAGTCATTGAACTTGAAAAACCAGATTATGTGGTTCCTGAAATTGAAGCTATTGCCACCAGCAAGTTGGTAGAGCTGGAAGCGCAAGGCTTAAATGTCGTTCCCACTGCAAATGCGACTAAGCTAACGATGAACCGCGAAGGTATCCGTCGCCTAGCTGCAGAAGAGCTAAAGCTGAGCACTTCTCCTTACCGCTTTGCAGACACCTTTGAAGACTTCGCTGCCGCTGTTGAATTCGTGGGCATGCCTTGCGTTGTTAAGCCAGTAATGAGCTCTTCAGGTAAAGGCCAAAGCGTTATCAAAACAGAGAAAGACATTCAAAAGTCTTGGGACTACGCACAAGAAGGCGGTCGTACTGGCGCGGGTCGCGTAATCGTTGAAGGCTTCATCGACTTTGATTACGAGATCACGCTTCTAACCGTTCGCGCAGTCGACGGTGTGCATTTCTGTGCGCCTATCGGTCACCGCCAAGAAGATGGTGATTACCGTGAATCATGGCAGCCACAAGTCATGTCAGACAACGCACTTAAAACAGCGCAATACACCGCTGAACAAGTGGTTAATGCACTAGGTGGTCACGGTATCTTCGGCGTAGAGCTGTTTGTTAAAGGCGATCACGTTATCTTCAACGAAGTATCCCCTCGCCCACACGATACTGGCTTAGTGACTCTTATGTCTCAAGACTCATCGGAATTCGCACTGCACGTACGCGCCTTTACTGGTATGCCGATCAAATCCATCACGCAATACGGTCCGTGTGCATCAGCGGTTATTCTGGGCCAAGGCACTTCAACCAACATTCGTTTTGAAGGTCTTACAGAGGCGCTAGACGCACCACAGACGCAAGTTCGCTTGTTTGGTAAACCTGATATCGATGGTCGCCGTCGTCTAGGTGTGGCGCTTACTCGTCGCAACAGCACTGAGACTGCGATTGAAGATGCAATTGAGAGTGCTTCTAAAGTAAAAGTAATTTACTAACCAGCTATTCAATTCTGAACAATCACGACTTCAAATCTGAACAACAAAAAGACGGGCTATCGAGCCCGTCTTTTTGTTGGTGTTATCTTTTTTATTGAAGCGGTCTTTTCGCTAGAGAGCTCACTGCGCTTAAGCGTCTGACTCAATCAAGTACACTTCTTCACTAAATCGAGACAAGCCTTTTTTGGCAATCTTCGGATGTTCATCGTCTGCAATATCTTGATTCAACAATGTGATTTTGTATCCCGCGAACAACTGATCAATCTCTAGTTTAGGTACGCTAAACGGAGGCCCTGCCATCTCGTCTTGGTCGTAATCTAGAGTCACCAGAAGGATCTTACCACCCGGTTTCAGCAGTTGTTTCAAACGCTCTACATACTGCACTCGCATCTCTTCAGGCAATGCGACTAAAGACGCGCGATCATAAATGGTATCGACAGGCTGGATTGGCGCTGAGAAGTAATCGCCCGTGTAGATGTTCAGTTCATCGAATTGGTAGAGCTCGTGCTGACCGCTAATTTGAGTCACAGTCGGCGTATAAAGGTGCTCTGCAAAAAATGCGCGAACCGCAATCTGGCTTAACTCGACACCTTGAACATCTTCATGCTTTGAAGCTAGCCAAATCAGATCTTCACTTTTACCACAAAGTGGAACAAACACACTCTTCTCGTAGCTAGGCTCAGTCTTTTCCCAAAATTTAATCAGAAGTGGGTTTACATCTTCGAGGTGGAAACCAATTTGGTTGGCTGCCCATTTATTGTGCCAAAATTCAGGATTATTCATCTTTCGTTCATGTTAAACAGTCATAATGCAAGGGTACAGTATAGAGAGGTAAGAGCAACCTTAGCTTGGTTTAAAGTACCAAATTGCTTTCGATAAAATCAGAAACTGGCTAAGTTCAAAGTTCTGATAATCGCGGAACTAACGCTTGGATTATTTGTCTATATCTTCACATTTTAAAGCAATATTAAACGTTAGAGTTGGTTTCTGTCTTAACTAGCCCCATTTAATATGTAGTAAGTTTAGTTAAGCTGTTTTTACTCTTGTGCGTTACTGGTTACCCCTTTTGACTACCCGTTTTTTGTAACCTTGTATTTTGGAGTTTGAATGAGTGTATTTCTCCGTACGACGGCCCTAATGCTTTTGGTATTGAGCCGAGCGCCTGCATTCGCAGCAGCACCTGTTTCAACAAGTTCAACAGATCAAACGCGCACTCCTGCGCAAAACCAAATATCTTCAAACGTATTCCGTCATAGTTTGAGCGGCCTTTACGGCATCAAAGCCTTCGACTCACGCCCGACTCAGCCTTACACCGACTTCGATATTCTGTACAGCAAAGCGCATCAAGGCCAAGCTGAACTAGAAACTATCTGTAAAAGTACTGCCCTACTCACCAATTCTGAAGCGCTATTTGCTGGCGTTAAATCTCAAGCTCGCGCAGAAGAAAAAATCGCCCTTGAGCTTGATGGTGATGTGACAAAAATTACCGACTTAGCCCGTGCAACTATCATCGCGAACGATGTAGAGAGCTTGGTTGAAGTGTACGAAGCGCTAAGCCGTGAAGCAGACGTTGTTAAGCTGAAAAACAAGTTTAAATCACCAGCTGACTCTGGCTACCGTGACCTTAACTTGTTGGTTCGTTTACCTAAAACCAACATCATTGCAGAGGTTCAACTTCACTTAAAAGCGATTGCTGATGTGAAAAGTGGTCCTGAGCACGAGCTGTACGAAATTATCCAAGGCATTGAGCGTCACGCAATTGCAGAACATCGCCCAATCAACGATATCGAAGCGGCACAAATCAATAGCCTAAGACGCCAATCTTTAGAGCTTTACCAACAAGCATGGCAACCGTACATTACCACGCACATTAAAGCGGCTTAACCACTGGCATAAACGCTTATGACAAACAACAACGACAAAGGGCTGCATAATCGCAGCCCTTTGTTTTATTTACTGTTTTACCTATCGTTATCAACTGTTTTACCTATCGAACCTCGTAAAAACCAACTTAACCAACGTCCCAGAAAGCCTCACCTATTGGCGATAATACTCTTTAGTGCGATTGTATAAATCCAATGGCTTCAACGTGCTATAAAACGCCGCCGCATCTTGTAAGTCTTCATCCGAAAGGTGTTTCACCACCGACTGCATGTACAAATCTTGGCGTTCATCACTTTTAAAATCACGCAGTTGCTTAAGAATATACCCAGCTTTCTGGCCTTTGATATTTGGATAAGATTGTACGAAGGGAATGATTTTGTCGCCATGACACTGACTACATAGATTCTGAACCAACTTCTCACCTGAGACTAAGCTAGGTATGTAATCTTTGGTGATTACCTTGCTATCGACAAGCGTTTCAACCTCAGTTTTAGCTTCCGCTTCAAGCTTCGGCGCGGGTTCCGACTCTATTCCTAATGATTCGACTCGCGAGGCAACTTTATCTTCAATGCTCGGCTGTTCGTCAGTACACGCCGACAGCGACAAAACTATTGCTGCAGCGGCTATCGCAATAGCTCTATTTGCAACAATTCCATTTACAATAGCTCTATTAACAACAGCTCCATTCACAACAATTCCATTTACAAGAGAGGTCCGTTTTAATCGATTGATGATCATTGGCTCTCTCCCGGCATAGGTGGCATCAAGGCGCTATCAATTGGCTTACGACGATACTTGTTCATATCGATGCCTTTGTCTTGATAGTAAGTACTGAGGTAGTCCAATACCGGATCCCAAGTATCCGACAGATCCCACAGCCCTTGAGTGTCGACCATCCACTGAATGGTTTCACGCCATTGCTCTCTGTTGCCGCTGTTCTGAGCAACGATTAAGCTGGTATGGCAGGCGTTACATTGCCCTTTCACTGTCTCCCAACCGGGAGCCATGATCAGACCCGACGCTTTATCTACGCCGTAGTACTCTTTTGGGTTCTCTGGAATGTCTTCAGCATGAACAAGCATCGACGTTAATAAGCTACACACCAATGCCGCTCTCATTATGCCTTTACGGTAACTGCGCTGACTGACAGGAGTTGAGTCTGCATGAAATGAGTGACCATCAATCAAATTGACTTGTTTCGAACGGCCATAATTAGGCTTATTGGAAATAGACGGCATCACGACACTCTTACAGCAATACGGTGACAACCATTGAACAGATAACCTTTAGGGTTCCATTGCGGTTGTACGACTGGCTGGCTATCGCCTTCACTGTCGGTTGCCTTTGCCCAGATCTCGTAATAACCGGTCGTAGGAAGGTCTAAATCGGCTTCCCACTGTTGCCACGCGCCCTTATTTACTGGCTTGTTCAGCTTCGCATCATGCCAAGTAGTACCGTAATCGTAACTCACTTGCAGCTTCTCAACGGTTCTCAAGCCAGCCCAAGCATGACCACTGACTTTAACCTTCTTACCTAACGCAAACTCAGTGCCACTCTTTGGCGAAGTAATTAACGATTTAACAATCATCTCTTCAATGATTCGGAAATCTTTGTTATCCACTTTCTCACCCGGTGCGATTGGGTTCTTAGGAACTTGATAGGCAGGAGCTGCCATCTTGTGCCCATCATGGATCTTATTTCGAATACTGATGCCGGTCGTGCATTTCTGAGAAACAGAAGCCGGTCGGCCGCCAAATACCGTTCGTAGCGGATAACCATGGAGATAAGGGATCGGCTCGCCATTCATTTCCCATGCGATTAACGCGTTATCGTTCATCGCAGCTGCTATGGGAACGCCACGTGAAATCGCCTCACCTTTACCACTCAAGTGTTTATCAAAACCATGGTTACCGACGTAAACCGCATCATCTTTAATGCCACAGTCTTTAAGCACATCGCTCAACAACACACCTGTCCACTGTGAACAATAGACGCCAGCATTGCTCCATTGATTGCCTTTGGTGCTTGGATAAAAGTTATTACGGCTGTTACCACCACACTCTAAAACCAAGCTTTGAGTATGATGCTTAAACTTCGATTTCAACTCTGCGATCGTATAGGTTTTGCTTTGCTTTACCGATTCACCTTTCACCTCGAAGGTCCAAGTATCTGGGTCCATCTCCGTAAAATCTGGCATCAAGCCATTCCAGCGAACAAAGGGAACATCTGCAGGAGTCACAGCAGGCGCAAGCATACTTTCTGGCGGATACGCATTCAAAGGGTTGGTATTTAAAACGGTGTAGTAATCCGGTAGATCTTCTGCTTTTGCCCACGTTAATGCATTGATGTCCAGTGCAGCTAAACCTTCAGGGCGATTCGCAGCAAATACCCACGACACCGGTAATGCAGATACTGCGGTTGCTGAAAGCGCGGCTTTAAGGAACTGTCTTCTATCTAAACTCATTGCGGTGACCCTGTGTTATTCAGTTGGTAAAAGTAATTGGCTAACTTCTTGATGTCTTCTTCTGACAATAGTTGCGCGACTTTAGACATCGTTTTGTCCTCACGCTTACCACTTTTAAAGTCAGTCAGTTGCTCAGTAAGGTAGACTTGGTTTTGCCATTTAAGGTTGGGGGTAGAGGGAAACGAGGTGTCGTTGTTACTGCCATGACAAGCAATGCACATATTGGCGAGTTGCTGGTACTCAGCTGCCGAAGCGACAGTCGATAAAAAGAGTAACATCAAAGCTAAAGCGGACTTATGCAAAGCTTCTCCTTAGATTTAGATCAACAAAATAGATTAACTGGCTGTTTATTGAGCGCATTACAGCAAATCACTCGGGTAATTTAAATTCAATTAGATTTAACCTCTGTTCAATTTCACTGAACGGATTTCAAAAACAAATAAGGTGCGTTGAATACATACTGCCTAGCTGTCCATTTTAAATGTGTGGTTTATCTTTTATTCCAACTCCTCTCATCTAACCTAGAAACAGACCGATCGTAGTCAGTTCAAATAAGTCACAAATATCTGGGTGATTGCTCTTTATCCCTTTAAGTTTTTTTGCTTAGATACAATTTCAACCATCTGACAATTAAAGGGATTTCGTCATATGAAAATCAAAACATCAGCGATTTTCGTGCTCTCCGCTCTAGCGTTACCTTCTCATGCCAATGAGTGTGGTGAGTTCACGATAGCCGATATGAACTGGAACTCGGCAAGCCTAATAGCACACGTAGACCAATTTATTCTTAATGAAGGTTATGGCTGCGACGCACAACTTATCCCCGGAGATAGCGTTCCAACGGGTACCTCTATGATCGAAAAAGGTCAGCCAGATGTCGCGCCCGAACTTTGGACAAACGGAATCAAAGAGGCACTCGACAAAGGCGTAGCGGATAAACGATTACGCTATGCAGGTAAGTCGCTGGTTAATGGGGGTGAAGAAGGGTTTTGGGTCCCGAACTACCTTGTTGAACAGTACCCAGAGCTCACAACCATTGAAGGTGTGATTAAAAACGCAAAGCTATTTGAACACCCAGAAGATGATGAGAAATTTGCGTTTTACAGCTGCCCTGCGGGTTGGACTTGTCAGATTACCTCCGGTCACCTGTTCGATGCGCTTAAGTTAGAAGATCACAATTTTGAAATGGTTGATCCCGGATCTGGTGCCGCTTTAGCAGGTACGATAGCGAAAGCTTACGAACGCAAAAAAGCATGGTTTGGGTATTACTGGTCACCTACGCCTGTGCTAGGTAAGTATGAGATGGTTAAAGTTGATTTTGGTAGCGGTATAGACGTCGAGGAATTTCGAAACTGCACTACTCAGCCTGACTGTGAATCACCTAAAGTGACGATGTTCCCACCAGCGCCGGTTCACACGGTAACAACGGAGAGCTTCGCAACGAGCCAGCCTCTTGCCTACGAATACTTCCAGAAACGTGGTTTCACCAATCAGAAAATGAGCCAGATGTTAGCTTGGATGGAAGACAATCAAGCAGATGCAGAAGAAGCTATGTATTACTTCTTAGAAAGCTCTCCAGAAGTTTGGAAGCCTTGGGTGTCTGAAGAGATCGCAAGTAAGGTTCAACAAGCCCTTTAGATTGAAGATTCAAAGGCAGAGCCCTACTCTCTGTTTTCGCATCTAAAGTAAGATCGTTACGGGGAACAAAAAGAAGATGGAGTTTGAGAGTTTGAGAGTTTGAGAGTTTGAGAAAGATTACTCAAAGTTAAAGAAATGCGTTTAGCTTAGACTCTATGCAGATACAAAAAGACCACGCTAGGCGTGGTCTATTGCTTGGCTACTTCTCGATTTTAATATTCTCGACTCGGGCCTTTAGTTTTTGTCCCGGTCTAAAAGTAACAACACGTCGAGCAGAAATTGGAATGTCTTCACCAGTTTTCGGGTTACGACCAGGTCGCTCGTTTTTCTCACGAAGATCAAAGTTACCAAAACCAGACAGTTTTACCTGTTCGCCATTTTCAAGTGCCTTACGAACTTCTTCGAAAAACACTTCAACCGTTTCCTTGGCATCCCGCTTGCTGTATCCGAGTGTTTCAAACAGGTTCTCAGCCAAATCGGCTTTAGTGAGTGCCATAAAACTTTCCTCAAAGCTATGTTATACATTGCTACCATCGCCAGTAGCGCCAAAGCATTTACCCTATTCAATCAATGAGATAAGGTCGTTTACAAGGAAAGTGTATGCCAAGCTTCTGATTTTCGCCAACTTTTTTATCTCAACTATTTAATTATTCTTTCAAATCAGAAAGATAAGTCGCTTGTAAAGTCACATATATGGCTAAAAAACATCTACCTAACCACCTTCAAATAGAACAACACTCCTATTAATTGAATAAAAAGAGAATTTAATACTTTAGAGACCTAAATGATAATTTTTGAGACTTTTCTCCGATACCCAATAAAATCAGCCACTTGATTTGATATCGAACTCAACAGAGGTTATTAAATAAGCGTTATCAAATATGAGATTTGTATCATTTCAGCATTTAATTCGAATTAGCCTGGATAAAACCTTACTGAGTTACGCTTCCCACGGAGTTACTTGTTTAGAAGTTAACATAATAAAGCTCACCTCTGCATAAACAACCTAGCCGATACAGCTAGTATTGAACATGGCTGGTCGATGCTCCATCTACGTACCAGTTTGCCCCAGAAACAAAACTCGCAGCAGGACTAGAAATAAAGGTCACCACGTTGGCAACTTCATCAGGGTTTGCTAATCGACCCATTGGGTTTCTTTCGAGGACTTTCTGGAAGGTCTCAGGCTTTTCACGCTTACATTTACCCCAAAGGCCGTCAGCAATATAAGTATCTCCAGGTGAAACGGTATTAACCCGTACCTTACGGACGTAGGTCAAAGCCAGAGATTTCATGTAATGGGCTAGTGCGGCCTTCCCTGCCCCATAAGCATTAGCGTGACAAGCGGTATATCCGCTCGCTTTCGATCCAATATAGGTTATTGCTGCGTAATCCGATTCAAGCAATTTGGGTAAAACCAACGTAATGGCATGCTGCGTTGCACTAATGTCCTTTTGCAGTACATCTTCCCACTCATCAGAAAGTGCACTCACGTTAGGAACAAAAACATCTATGCGAGGAATAGACGCAATCCAAGCTTTCATTTGAGCCGGATCATGGGCGTCAACGACCTTGCCAACAACTCGCTCCGCCGTGTTTCCGAGCAGCTCATACAACCTGTCGATTCGATGTTGAGAACGACCACAAAACCAAATGTTCGCTCCTTCGTTGGCAAACCCTTCCACTATTTTCGCCCCAATTCCGCTCGAGCCCCCTGTAACAACAACATTGATATTATCTAATCCCAAATCCATCGTAATCTCTCAAAGTAGTATTAACCATCTAAATTAGTATCGCTAATAGTCTCTTCCCATTCAAAACAAATAACAAAAGTGACACTATGTGATACCTTGAGGGTATAAATAAGTAACAGGATAAAGTGATGGATACGCTCAACCGAGAAATTTGTAGCGCTATAAAACGGCATTTAAAGAAGACAGGCATCTCTTATAAAGAGATTTCAGAGTTCACTGAAATGTCTGAAGTGAGTATCAAACGGCTTCTTAATGGCCACCAATCGCTTTCCATTCTAAAGTTACAAAAGATATGCGAATTAATTCAACGCCCTCTATCCGCAATTCTCTCTGAGGCAGAAGAATCATTGGCCTCAACCTCACTATTTACTGATGAACAAGATGCGGCCTTTTGTGAAGAGCCTGCGTTGTTTACTATTTTTCAAGAGATCGTTAATGAAGGGACAAATGCTCAACAGTTAATGGCTCGTTTTGACTTAAACAAACCTTCACTGCATATCTACCTAAGAAAGCTTGAACAGCTAAAACTGATTGCGATGTTATTCGACTTAAAGTTCCATGTCATTGTGCCTTCAAATACGGCTTTCTCTGAACACGCTCGATTTAGCGCGACGTTCAAGAATCAAGTCATCGATGCACTGAAACAAGCGGTGCAATATATTAGTGCTGACAACAAACAAGCGTACTTTATTACGACCAAATTTAGGCTGACCGAAGAAGAATTTAAAGACTACAACCTTAAACTTGAAAAATTAATGTTAAAGACCGTAAAACTCAGCCAATCACGCAGTCGAATGACCGAAGGGTTAAACGACTATGCCATTGTCGATATGGGTGCCAAGGGTATTTTCCACCCAACACTCAAAAAGCCAGTAAACTTGGTTTAGGAACAGCTCAACACGCTTATTATCCCGCAGTAATCTCTTCCCTATTACTGCTTGGTGAACCTCCCCACCGCGTACCTAACCCAGAATATATCGAACACCCTGAGTAGTACCCCTAAACAACGACAAAGCAAAAAGTTTTTTTTCCGTAACTAGTTTGTTTTCCATAATTAATTGTTATGTTATAACATATCTATATTATCACTGATTTTGTGGATTGAATGAGAGACATCGAAGCGATCATCGAGCACGTAAAACATGGCTGTAAAACAAACGGAAAACAGTTTACCGCTAAGAGACTGTTGATACTGCGTGCACTGGTTCATGCCGACAGAGCGCTGTCTGCGTATGAACTCGTTGAATATTGTAAGGAACACTTTGATCAACACGTTCAAGCGATGTCGGTTTACCGGGTATTAGAATTTCTCGAAGAGCAGCACTTAGCGCACAAACTAAAAGTCTCCAATAAGTACATACTTTGCGACCATATCCTTTGCGATCATGAACACGGTATCCCGCAATTTTTGATTTGCTCTAAGTGCGACAAAATCAGCGAGCAAACCATCGCCCCTTCCATTATTCGCGATCTTCAATCTCACGCAAAGCAAGAAGGCTTCACCGTAATAAGCCCGCAGTTAGAGATCAGCTGCGTATGCGATGAATGCGTCGATACATAAATGCCCAGAGCCATCAATGGTGGTATGCCCAGTGGCATTACGAAAAAATAAAAGAGCTCAATATGTTAAGAAGAAACCCTAGCGGCCATATGCCAAACGTGTCCGAAACCGCCTTCATTGATCCGACCGCCATCATCTGTGGCAAAGTCATCATTGAAGATAACGTGTTTATCGGCCCCTACGTCGTCATTCGTGCCGACGAGGTTAACGAACAAGGTGACATGGAAGCGATTGTGATTAAGCGCGACACCAATATTCAAGATGGCGTGGTTATTCACTCTAAAGCAGGAGCAGCGGTTACCATCGGAGAACGCTCTTCTATCGCTCACCGCTCCATCATTCATGGTCCTTGTGAAGTCTGTGACGATGTCTTTATTGGCTTCAACTCGGTGGTATTTAATGCTGTGATTGGTAAAGGTTGCGTAATTCGCCACAACTGTGTGGTAGATGGGATCGATTTACCGGAAAGCTTCCATGTGCCACCAATGACCAATATAGGCTCAGGGTTTGATTTAAATAGCATCTCCAAAGTGCCACCCGAATACTCTGCATTTTCAGAGTCTGTGGTTTCAGCCAACCACACCCTAGTTCAAGGCTATAGGAGAATTGCCAATGAGCTCTGATAAGTCACCTATGTTAGGTATTCCAACCAGCATTATTACCGGATTCCTGGGAGTAGGAAAAACCTCTGCGATTCTCAACTTAATGAAGAACAAGCCAGTAAATGAACGCTGGGCTGTCTTGGTGAACGAATTTGGAGAAATTGGCGTTGATGGCAGTTTGATCCGAGGGAACGACAGCAAAAAACACGTATTTATTCGTGAAGTACCTGGCGGCTGTATGTGTTGCGCGGCAGGTTTACCGATGCAAATCGCGCTCAACCAATTGCTATCAGAAGCAAAACCAGACCGACTATTGATCGAACCAACAGGGCTTGGGCACCCTAAAGAAGTGCTGCAAGTTTTGTCTTCTGAGCACTACCGTAAAGTCCTGTCACTACAGAAGAACGTCACCTTAGTCGATGCGCGTAAGCTCTCTGATTTTCGCTACTCAAATCACGATACCTTCAATCAGCAAATCTCTATTGCCGATACGGTGGTTGGTAACAAGGTCGACTTATATCAAGATGGCGACGCCGAAGCACTGGCTGATTACGTCACCGAGATTTGTCACCCGAATACCAAGTTGGTCTTCGCTCATCATGGAAAGATCCCTTTTGAAGAGTTCGAAGGAGACACTAGTTTCTTCGGTCAACAAGTACATCACCATCATCAACACCACGCCCATAAACAAGAAAAGCCGCTCGCCTCAGAACTACCCATGCCAGATAGCGGCATGATCAAAGCGACCAACCAAGGTGAAGGTTTTGAAAGTGTTGGTTGGCGATTCTCAGCAGAGAAACTGTTTGACCACCAGCGTTTGAGACACTTTTTAATGGGATTGGAAGCTGAGCGAATGAAAGCGGTGTTCATTACCCCAAGTGGTATCTTCGGCTACAACTTAACAGAAGATGGCTTGACGGAATCAGAGCTCGATGAGTGTGCCGAAACCAGAATTGAAGTGATCGGGCACCAAATAGATGAAGACCTAGAGTGCCAATTGCTCAAATGTATGGTGACTTGATCGCTTAGTTACTTGATCGCCTAGTTTCCTGATCGTTTAGTTAATAGAGTTCTTAATTAAGAGCTAGTCAATTGATAGCAAGTAAATAGAGTGCTGTTAATTGATTCTTTAAGTAACTTCACTTCTTCAACATAGAGTAAGACCTCGCAAGTGCGAGGCCTTATTTTTATTCAAAGCATTTGAAGTCTATCCGTTTCATTGAATGCTGCCCGCTTATCAATCACTTTTGTTCTGCGAGTTTCGTTGTAGCTTGAGTATTAGAAGCCTTAGCAGGCTTCACAATCAAACCGATACCGATTAGAAACAGTACAGATGCAACAACTTGAGCGACTGACAATACTTCGTCATACATAAAGTAACCACTTATCAACGCGAATATTGGCACTAGCAAGGTTAACGGCGCTGTCGTGCTTAACGGGTATTGGATTAGCAGCTTATTCCACACCCAATAACCAAATAGCGTGGTTGGATAGGCCTGAAACAGCACCGCAATCGTCGTGTTCCAATCCCATTGTTCAATACCCTGCCAGATAATTTGGTCACCGTGTAACATCACGGCAAACAACACCAATGGCACCGGAGCAAACAGCATCCCCCACACATTAAATGCAAAAGCCTGAGTGGTTTTAGATGCCTTAACAATCACGCCCATCAAGGTCCAGCTGCATGCCGCTATCATAATCAAGATAACACCATTGAGTGTCACGTTGCCCGTTGCTGCGGAAACCAACACCGCTAACGCACACATGGCTAGCATCGCACCCATTAATTTACGAACGGAAGCATTCTCCTTGAACACCCACACGCCAACCGCCATGCCAATTAATACGTTGGTTGAAAGCAAGACTGATGAAAGCCCCGAAGACAAACCCGCTGTAATCGACCATGAAGCCATACCCCAAATTCCCACACCGAACACAAAGCCATAACTGACTAAGTAACGCCAAGCGACATTAGGTCTCGCCACAAAAAATATCACCGGAATCACCGCTAGCGAAAAGCGTGCTGCAGTGGCCAATAATGGATGAACGTTGGTCACACCCATTTTGATCATCGAGAAATTGAACCCCCAAATTGCCATAACGAATACCGCTAACAACAAATCATTTCTTTTCATACTCACCCCTCCTTTGTTTTGAATGAGTATCCCTTGAACAATAAAACCAGTACAGATACAATTTTCATAATAAAAACCAGTACAGTTAATAACGGTCGTGACAATGAGCATTTACAGAAAGCTAGCCAATCAATTTATCGATGAAATAGAAACAGGCAAAAGACCGGAAGGCGGACGCATGCCTTCGCTTCGTCAATTGGCCAAGCAACAGGCGATCAGCATGTCGACCGTGGTGAGCTGCTACCAAGAATTAGAATCACAAGGTTGGATCCATTCTCGACCGCAAGCAGGGTATTTTGTTTCTCCTCATAAACCTGCTCACTCAACCCCAGAGTGGGCACAGTTTGAGAGTAAGGTGTCCAGCGTTAGGCAAACTTCTTCGACTCACAACTCAATCAATGGGCCTTTAGGGGTCTCTAGCACCACCAATGATGAACAATCGATTGTAGAACTGGAGCGTAGTTTCCGCCGCGCTATTAGGCGTATGAGCAACAGGCTCAACCATTACCCAGATACACAAGGTGAGCCGATGTTACGACAGGCATTATCCACTCATTTTGCCAAGCTCGATGTTCACTTTTCACCTGAAGAGATGGTGATTACGGCTGGCTGCATGTCGGCGATTAAAGCTGCACTTGAATCGTGTACCAAAGAAGGCGACACCATTGCGATTAGCTCTCCTTGTTTCAACGGTATTCTGGAATTGCTCGGACAAATGTCGCGAAAAATCATCGAGATCCCGTCTCTAGATGATGGTGTCGACTTGCAACAACTGGAAGCACATTTGAAGAATAAACGAGTGGATGCCGCGATCTTTTGTACCTCTCATATGAACCCTCAAGGGATCAATATGTCAGCCACTCAAAAGCAGAAACTGGCTGAATTAGCGAATCACTATCGAGTGCCGATCATTGAAGATGATGTGTATCTGGAGCTTTCTTATTCCTCACACACGCCACTGCCAGCAAAATACTATGACAAAGGCGGCTATGTATTATGGTGTGGATCAGTATCGAAAAGCCTGTCACCGAGCTACCGATTAGGATGGTGCTTACCGGGCAGGTTTATCAACGAATACAAAGCTCAGTTTTCTGCAGCAAGCTATGGCGTTGCCCTGCCGACTCAGCTTGCGGTTGCTGACTTTATCGAATCTGGTCAATACGCAAAACACGTTCGAAGAAGGTGTGCTCAAATCCTTTCATTACGCCAGCAGTATCTAAGCTATTTGGCTCAGCATCTTCCTCAAGATGTGAAGATAAGTAACCCACAAGGTGGCATGGTACTTTGGCTGCAAATACCTAACTTGAACCAATCAACCTTTGCTAAGGCAGTTGCCGACCAGAACATTGATATCAGGCTTGGACACCTGTTCAGCACTCTCGACCTTTACAGCAATTGCTTACGCATCAATATTGGTTACTCGTTAGAGGGGAAAGCCAAACAACAATTGGACGACTTAATAGAACTGATTCACATTCATAGGTAATACGTTCTAATTCATAGGCAATACGTGCTAGTTAATAAACAAAGCTAGCACACCGTAGCTTTTCATAATCGACCTTTTCATAGCCATTCGAACACCGAATTTTAATAGCCTTTTATCATAAAAAAGAAGGCTATTATTCCCATCTGAACTAGGTTAAAGCCCCGAACCGTAAGGAAAACCACTCGCCTCAAAACCCTTAAATACTGAGTTTGCAAGCACGCACAAAAATATGCAACTTGGCTAATGACACCTCACTTTTAATCGTCAATATACAGCCGTCAGCGCTGGCGTTTTCCTGTATTTGAAGAGAACTATTATGAGTGATAAAACAAAAACCAAACCACTACCTTCCTTTATCGAAGAACGCTTGAACTTCTATATTCAAGACCTAATTACCCAGAACCAAAGCCAAAAGCATTTGGTATTGGGCAAACGACCTAAGCCCAACGCTGTTGTCATGCAGAGCAATGATTACTTAGCACTTTCACATAACAAACCGATCCAAGAGGCCCATCAAGCGGCGATTGTCGAACAAGATGACAACGTAGTGATGTCTGCAATTTTCTTACAAGATGAGCAGTCTAAACCTGTGTTCGAAACTGAGCTCGCGAACTATGTCGGAATGGAGAGCTGTTTGCTTTCTCAGTCTGGCTGGGCTGCTAATATTGGGCTATTGCAAACCATCTGCCCACCGGGCACACCTGTGTACATTGACTTCTTTGCACACATGTCGTTATGGGAAGGCATTCGCGCTGCAGGCGCCCTCGCCCACCCGTTTATGCATAACAATATGAATCACCTGCGCAAACAGCTAGAGCGCCACGGCTCAGGCGTTATTGTGGTCGATTCAATTTACAGCACCATTGGGACAATCGCCCCACTACGCGACATCTACGAAATGGCGCAAGAGTTTGATTGTGCCGTTGTCGTTGATGAATCGCATTCACTGGGTACGCATGGGGAAAATGGTGCTGGCTTAGTTCACGCATTGGGTCTCACTAACCAAGTCGACTTCATTACCGTCAGCTTGGCTAAAACCTTTGCCTATCGTGCAGGTGCTATCCTTGGGCCGAAGCAGCTTTCAGAAACCTTACCTTTTGTCGCGTATCCAGCTATTTTCAGCTCGACCGTGTTACCACAAGAGGTGGTTCGTTTAGAGAAAACATTAGAGGTAATAAAAGGCGCAGAAGACAAACGAGAAGCCTTATTCAAAAGCGCTAAGTCGCTTACTACCGGCCTCAAGCGGATTGGCTTTAATATCCGCAGCGAGTCTCAAATTGTGGCACTAGAGTGTGGTAGTGAAAAAAACACCGAACGGGTTCGTGATTTCCTCGAAGAACGAGATGTATTCGGTGCGGTTTTCTGCCGCCCCGCGACGGGCAAGAACAAAAACATCATCCGATTTTCGGTCAATGCCGACATGACACCAAGAGATATTGACCATGTGCTCACCGTTTGTCATGAAGCGTACAATCATCCGGAATTAGAGTTCGTGTGATTGTAAGGGTAATTCACACAACAGGATTCTTTGAAAGATAAGACCCCTTCCGATAAACAATATAAACGGCAGGACTGAATGGACGCTATCATGTCGCTGACCCGTCCTGATATGGGTTGACACTTGATTGACTAAAACGCTCGATGTACTTCATCGGGCGTTTTGTATTTTAGAGCTGTGTGAGGCCTATATTCATTATAGATTTTTACTGATTCGGCGACCATTTTCTTTGCTTCATCTAAATCTTTAGGCTTATTCAACAGATACTCCATCTTCAGTATTCCGTTGATCCTCTCTGCCAACGCATTCTGATAACAGTCATAGCCATCAGTCATTGAGCAAGATACATCATACTGTCGATGCAACTCTTGGTATTCAACAGAGCAGTACTGAACACCTCGATCTGAGTGATGTACAAGCTCACCTGTATTCTTCCGTTCTTTCAACGCGTTTAAAAAGGCCTGCTTGACCGTTCGAGCTTTCATATCATCACCTATGTGATAGCCCACGATTTTTCTTGAGTAAGCGTCCGTCACTAAACTGAGATAAGTACTACCACGCCGCGTTGCTAGATAAGTAATATCAGCAACCCATAATTGCTCTGGTCTTTCCGGTATTAAGCCTTCTTTGACACGATTCGGATGGCAGTAAAAGCGATGATTACTGTTTGTGGTTCGATGATAAGCCCTTCGATTCTGCACTAATAATCGATTCATTCTCAGCAGAGAGAATAAGCGGTCTCGCCCGATTTCAATATCGTTCTGAGCAAGTAAATACTTGATCTTACGAGTCCCTATACGAGGGTGCATCATCCTTTGTTCCTTCACAAAACCGAGTACTGATTCATCTTTCTTTGTCTGATGAATTTCTGCAACACAGCGCTTGTAGAAAGCTTGTCGTGTAATACCTATGAAGTGACAAGCTTTAGTGACGGTCAACTTTCTGACCGTTTTTTCCTTAATAACTCGGCCTTGCGCTTCTTTGAGATTCGGACACCGAAATCTCGATCCATGACTTTTACAACCGCTTCAAAGAACTCAGCTTTGAGCTGAGTCTCTTCTAATTGCTGCTCGAGTTCTTTGATTCGTTGCTCTGGGGTTTGAGTTGAGGAAGAGTTTGACATAGTCGCTCCTAACGCTCTCGATTGTTCTATTCCTTTAGACCAATCTAGTTGACCATGTTTGCGAAGCCAAACTAAAACGGTAGAGCGACCTTGGATCCCATAACGTTCTTGAGCTTGCTTATAAGTCATTTCGCCTTTTTCAACTTGGCTTACGACTGCCAATTTAAAGGCAAGAGAATAATCTCGTTGAGTACTTCTACTTGTTGTTTTCATGACACTCTCCAATTTCATGTTGGAAATGTGTCAACCATATTTAGGACGGTACACGCGATACAAAAAGAGCCCAGCGAATTGCTGAGCTCTTTTCTTGTGTTCATCTATTCATCTATTCATCTATTCATCTATTCATCTAGTTCAGCTGGATAACCGGACGGTACAACAAATCAAATCCAGTGAGCAATTTTGTCGAACAGTCGGTTTTTGTCTGCCGGTTTCACAATAAAATCTGACATGCCTGATGATTCCATTTTTTCCAATGTCACAGGAGAACTGTCACCCGTGTGAGCAATAATTGGCACTGAAGAGTATGCTTTGTTAGCACTTCGAATTCGACGAGAAGCTTCAACACCGTCCATGATTGGCATCTCGATATCCATCAGAATTAAATCGATATCATCGCTGTCCAACGCGTCTAAGGCTTGTTGCCCATCTTCTTTCTGCACGACATCAAAACCCTGTTTTTCCAATAACATCGCGGTAAATCGGCGCAGAGATTCGTTATCATCGACCACCATGATCGTGCGCTTATTGGTAGCTTCTAACGGTTTTACAGAAACTGATGGCATCACATAGTTGGAGTCGAAAAGTAAGCGTTCAATGGTCGCCTTAGTATTCAGTAGCCAAACTTGTGTTTCCACCCAAATAGGTTCAAAAGCAAGGTTTCGGACACGTTTAATTGGGTGATGTTCATACAAATAGATGATTCGAGCTTCAGTGAATGAAAGTAAAGATTCAATCCTATCGAGGCAACTTGCTCTTAAATCCAAGCTCTCCATGTCAACGAATATCAAGTCGAATTCGAACTGGTATTCCTTATTTTTAAGCGCTGATGCTACATCCAACACCGTGAGCTCAAAACCCATAACACGGGCTACCTCAGTCATTTTATTGGTGAGAACTTTCTGGTCACTCACCATTAGCACAGTCTTAAGTTTAGTCAGTTCGTTCTTGATTTCTTTCACCGAATGGGAAGACAACGATGGAAAAGTCATCGTGAACTGTGTCCATTGATCCACTTCAGACTGACATTTAATTTCACCACCAAACGAGCGCATTACCTTCTGACAAAATGGCAAACCTAAGCCGTAATTACCCGATTGGCCAGTAGTATAAAAGTCCTGAAAAATGCGTCGAATCACATCATTTGAGATGCCTGATCCGTTATCGGTAACCATTATTTGATTGGCCACTTCATCACTACACATAGTGACATGAATATGAAAATCTTCAGGGCTGCGATGGTGGAATGCGTTCTTGAACAAGTTATACATCACGTACTTCAACAAAGTGTCGCTACCCAAGAAATCAAAGTTACTCTGTACGTCTAAAGAGATTGCTGATTTATCGGCTGAACGCTTGTAGTTAAAGCTGTCTATCGCACCCTCAATCACCGCTTGAGCTGAATGCTTCTTGAAGGTAGATCGAGATACTCGGTTTTCATCAATTGAAGTCAGTAACAGGTCAATCGTCTCGTTACCTGAGTGAATGATCTCCATCGCTTCATCGCCCACTTCACGTAACTGTATGACTTCTTCGTTGCTTAAAGCATATTGCCCTTTGTGATCACCACTTTTAGGGTTCGGCAATATGGACTGCATAACATCAATAGAGGTCAACAAACCGCTCAGGGGGTTTCGCATCTCGTGCGCGATACCGGCTCCAAAAGATTTCGCCAACGACACCTTATTCTCGTGTTCCATCTGATTGCGGAAGTAGAACAAGTTGCCAAATAAGTAGATAAACAAAAAGATTGGCACATGCGTCCAATCCATTGTGAGTTCTAGGTAGAAACCTTGTGCAATCCAAGCGCACAAGGTCGCTATCCCAATACCGGCAAAGGTTTGTGCAAACATCACTCTCGTCACGTGCACTAATAAAATATGGAGAAAAATGGCCGACATAAATGACATAACCCAAACGTTGGACCAATTATTCATGAGTAGCATGTAGAAGAAGAAACCTGGCAAACAGATAGTTACAGCAACTTGATAATAAGCCGGAAGGTATTTTCGCCATTCAAATGGGACACGATTGCGATAGATAATGCCGAAAAATAACACTGAGCAAAACAGACGCAGCATTAAGTTTTCATAAGGTTGAGGAAACAAGAACTCCCACACTATGTAGTAAATTGGGAAGCCGACAAAGCCCATCCAACCCACGAGAGTAAGGTTTGGTTCTGCGTACTGATAAACTTTACGAATAGCGTTCATACGAAATTCTTTATTCTCTAAGCCCTAACGTTTACTAATTCTATGGTTTGATTTTTATTCTTATATTTTGGCCTCGATTATATTACACATCACCTCCGAGCAGTGAGGTTTCAATCAAATATGTATCAACGCTTTTGTTTTAATTATTGACTTAGATGAATGAAGTCTCAGTTTTATACTCTAATTCAGACACTAAACCTGAGTTCCTAAGATTTGTCCGTTAGCGCTTACACCAATTACCCCTCTTACTTACCATTATGTCACTGTAACGCGATGCATCTTTCTTGGGGTATCGCTGTAGTCGATCACAGCATAGTGCTGAGTTACTCGATTATCCCATATCGCTATTGATCCCTTGTCCCATTTGAAACGAACTTGAAACTCAGGGCGTCGTGCAATTGCGAACAACTGGCTGAGCAACTCATCGCTCTCTTGGCGGTCTATTTCGTTGATATAACGGGTAAACTGCTCATTGATATAAAGTGTTTCTTTACCTGTTTCCGGATGGCTCTGAACAACAGGATGGATTACTGGTGGATTTTCCTGTGCGGTTTTAATTAACGACTTATGCCAATCAAGCTCAATCTGATCCGACTCTATACCCTCAAAAGCCACCAGCGAATGAGTCGCCGATAAGCATCTCAGCTTTGCTTTCATACCTTCATCTAATGAATCAAACACTGCGGTCATCGAACACCAAATCGTATCCCCGCCTACGCTTGGAATATGTTGGGCATGCAACAAAGAAGCTTTAGATGGCAGGCTACGCCACGTTAAATCGGTATGCCAATAACTTTCCATCGGAGCATTGCCCCGCGTTGTTTCAATCACACTGACCTGAGGTGCACTTTCCACGCGAGGAAAGAAAGGATGCGCAGGTTCGAGTTGTCCAAATCGCTCTGCAATCATCAAGTGTTGTTCTGGTGAGAGTACTTGATCACCTAGGAAGATGACTTGATGGGTAATCAGTGCCTGATACACCTTATCGAGTTCATCAGCACTGCATGTGGCGAGATCGACTCCATGGATTCGCGCACCGATATGAGGGGTAATGGGTTCTATTTTCAACATACTTTCGCTTATTGGGGATTTTGAGTTGCAGGACAGATCTGGCTACTAGGCTAATCTGACTACTAACAGTAAACCGGGAAAATGCAGATTTTCTTTCCCACTTGAAATAAAAAATCGCCTCTCCGAAACAAAAAAAGAGCCCCTAAGCTGGAGCTCTTTTCGTTTTTTGATACTTCCTGTATCCATAGACAAGTCCAATCTGTAGTACTTTCACTGAAAGCCAGATCATCGATATCTCCAGTTGTGTATCAACTTAAATCTAGCACACAATCTTCAAGCTTTTCTGAGATACAACCGAGATAATGAACTTAGTGCCACTCCATCTCACCACTTAACACTTTGGCACCCAGTTCTAGGTCGCCTTCCGTCGCCTGAAGTTGTGGGTATGCTTTCTTCATGTAATCACTGATACCAACAGACGTTGGCTTACTTGTACTTGCCAGCGCATCTTCGATGTCAGCAACGTAATCTAATGTAAATTGCACGCCATTTGTACCCGTTGGCATTTCACCTAAGTAGTGACCCGGAATGACCACTTCAGGCTCAAGTTCTTTCATACGCTCTAATGATTGTGACCACTGGCTACGAATCTCTTTTGATGCAGTATCTGCCATCCATACATGCACACCGCTATACACCGACACGCCACCAAACACCGTTTTTTCAGATGGAACCCACAGATAAGCTTGGTGTGTATTGATTTCTCTCACTTCGATAGTTTCACCTTCTATGCTCAGCGTGGTGTCGTTAAGCACGGTTGGAACAATGACTTTAGACGGTGCGTTGTCTTCTAAGATTGGGCCCCAGTATTCGAGCTTTGCATCTTTAGTGCGTTTGATATGTGCAACAACCGCTTCACTGGCAACGATCTCGACGTTTGGAAATGCCTTTACTATAGGTTCTAAGCCAAAATAAAAATCTGGGTCGCCGCTGCTGATGTAAACCATCGACAACTCTTTGCCAGTCGCTTTGATTTGATCCACCAACTTTTGCCCATCTGCGACGCTAAATTGCGCATCAAACAAAATCACTTCCTTCTCACCCGCGACCAACACAGAGCTTGCGGGGAATATCGCGTTTTCACCCGGATTGTAATGAGTGATGTTTAGTTCAACAGCAGAGACAACACTCGATGCTGCCAACATTGCTCCTAGGCTCATCGTTCCTAAAAGCGCGGTTCTCGATAGAAGGATTTTAGATAACTTTTTCATAGCTTGATTCCGTTATTTCGAGCTGAACGCCTGCCAACTCATTGAGTGTGCAAACATCTTATTTGATTGGATTTAGATGAAATAGACATCAAATTAACTTTCACTGTTGCGATTTTCGGACATATACTAATTTTCCGGTAGCTATTAGATTCAAAAATCATTGGGTAATTAGAACAATGGATAAACTCGAGGCAATGAACGTCTTTGTCACCATCGTTGAACGTGGCAGTTTGAGTGCAGCAGCAGAGCACCTTGAGCTCTCTCGAACCAAAGTCACTCGCTATTTGGGGGAACTCGAAAGCTGGATGGACACACGCTTGCTTCATAGAACCACTCGAAGCTTGAGCTTAACCAGTGCTGGGAAAGAAACACTAGAAGTCGCAAGAGAACTGCTTGCCCTTGAAGCGTCGTTAGCGGGTATTCGAAACCAAAGCCGCGAACACTTAAAAGGCCAACTGCGTATCACCGCGAGCTATTCCATTGTTGATAGTTTCCTGATGGGCGTGATCAGTCGCTTCATCGCTAAATGGCCAGAGGTCTCAATTGATATCGTTTCTACTGATCAAACAGTCAATCTTGTTGAATCACGCATCGATTTGGCAATTCGCATTACCAACGAACTAACACCGAATATTGTCGCGAAGCAGCTAGGTGAATGTCGCTCGGTGATTTGCGCATCTCCTCAATATCTAAAAGAGAAAGGTACGCCATCAAACGCTCAAGATTTAGCGCACCACAACTGTCTGTCATTCAGTTACTTTGGTAAAACCGCGTGGACGTTTAATGGTCCTAATGGATTGGAATCTGTGCCGATTAAAGGAAATATCAGTGCCAACACCTCTGAGGTATTGTTGTCTGCCACACTTAAAGGCAATGGGATCAGCATATTACCCTTTCCTTCCGTGGAAGGCTTGATACGAGATGGGCTATTAGTGTCATTACTTCCTGAGTGGCAACCTAAAACACTTGGAGTGCACGCGGTTTACGGAACGCGAAAGCAAGTCACTCCGCTGTTAAGAGCCTTTATTGATCACCTATCTGACGATATGGAACAGTCTAAGATCTGGTAATGTCGCAACTCAACGTCCTCATAAATAACACGGCGACACAGTAGTAAGAATTACATTAGGACTCAAAAATAAAGCCCACAACAAGGTGGGCTTTAGCTACCAGTCTTTTGAACTGACTAAACTAGTGAGTAACTTGGCTTCCTTAAGCTGTGATTCAAACCTAAAGTTAAAAGTTTGCTTGGAGCGTCAAGCCACTGTAAGCCGAGTAAGCGTTCAACATCACATGATATCTGCCGCTTTGGGTGACATTCACAGTACAAGTCTCACTATTACCCGAACGATAAGGTCGACAGTCCCAAGTATTGAGCGTTGGTTTGTCTCCAAAACGTAGATACAGATCCGCGTCGCCTGTGCCACCAATGGTGACCACTGTTAGCTGCTGGCCCTGTTGTAAGTCCATGTAGAAGTAATCCTTTTGTCCTCGGCTGCCACTTAATCCATTAACCGGCACGCCAGAGACTAGCTTTCCATCTGGATCCGGTCCAGGTGTTGGACCACCGCAATCCGGCTCACAACCACTGTCTGCCAAGCTATATAGCAGTTTATTGGTGGTGCCTCTTGTGTCAGAAACCTTATTCTCCGAGCCTCTTGAGTTCAGTAACCCTGTAAGCTGAAGCGGAGTTAAGCCGTTGTTTTCTTGTAAGTACAAGGCTGCAACGCCGGCAACATGTGGCGTCGCCATGGAGGTTCCGCTAATCGTTTTATAGCCGCCATCATACCAAGCTGACTTAATTTGAGACCCAGGTGCGAATAGGTCAACACAACTGCCCCAGTTCGAGAAACTTGAACGCGAATCAGAGCTGGTCGTTGAGCCTACCGTTACACCACTTGGTACACGAGCTGGTGATGTATTACACGCATCGGCATTTGAGTTACCTGCCGCCAACATAAAACTCACTCCAGATTGAATCGCGCCTTGCACCGCGCTATCTAATGCAGTGGATTGACCTCCACCTAAACTCATGTTGGCGACCGAAGGCCCTGATGCATTTTGTGCTACCCAATCCACACCAGAAATCACGCCGGATGTGGTTCCTGAACCCGAACAGCTAAGTACTCTTACCCCAACAATATTAACGTTTTTAGCCACACCATACTGGCTGCCGCCAATCGTTCCTGCAACGTGGGTACCATGCCCATTACAGTCACTCGAATCAGCATCATTATCTACGAAATCATAGCCAGAAACCGAGCGCCCGCCGAATTCCTCATGGTTGTTATTAACTCCCGTATCAATCACGTATGCTGTGACGCCAGAGCCATCAAAGTTAGCATTATAGTTTCGGTCCAAAGGAAGGTTTCTCTGATCTATTCGGTCTAGCCCCCAAATCGCGTTGCTTTGAACGGCTTCATTCGAAACAACAGGATCGATACTGAGTATTTGGTCTTGTTCAATGTATTCCACCCGAGAATCACGTCTGAGTTGCTTTAATTGAAGTGCGTCTAGATTTGCCACAAAGCCAATAATGGAACTATCAAAAACATCGTCTGTTTTGATTGAAAACGAATTGGCCATGAGGCCTACCGTTTGTTGAGTGAACTGCTGTAATCCAGCCGCGTCATTCATTAGCATCTGCGGTTGTTTCAATACAACAATATAGCGATCAGTGATCGCATCATCTGATGAAGCCAACACCAGTGGAGCAATAGGTTGTTGTGAGTTTTCAGTAGAATTTATAACAGAACTTTGAGCCAGACTTGATGCGGAATAAATACCAAATGTGGCTGTAATACAACAACTTAATACTTTCTTTAACATAGCTTGTTCCTTGATATTTTAGGTTTGTTGGTTGTTACCTACGACAAACACGAAAATGCAGACAGCTAGCGTTATACGCTCAATACGTGAAGCAACAGTGTTACAAATTCAACCTAAGACAATACCAATGAGGTTGCTTATTAATTTATATTCATCTCACTAGGAACTTCGAGTTGGAACAAATTATTTTGAAAAGCTTATGCAAGCGCAATTTATATAATTTGATCAAAAGCTCTAATTTCAATAAAAGTTGAATGCATAGATAAAAATGGTGTATGAAAGCGGAATGATCTTCACTATTGACACATAACACACCAAAACGCTGCAAAAACCGGAAAATACAGAATTAAAATTACGGACGATTAGTCGTGCTTATAGTGAATAAATATTATTAATTGTACTCGCCGACAGCTTACCTCTATCTTGGCTGCACTATCCAACACCATAAACAAACGCGATTACGCAGGGAAAAAGACGATGACCGCCATTACCGATTTAGACATTTTGTTAAAGTCCATGTCACCAGAACTCATTGAAGGCAACTATGTTTTCTGTACTGTCGATGGAGCGTTGGCAGACTATATTCAACTCGACCCAATCGCGACCTTTCGAGAAAGAGAAGGGTTAACTTTGGTGCTGACAGAAAAAGTGGCGACTCAAGCGCAGTTAAGTTTCGACGGTGTGTTTAGCATGATCACTTTATCGGTACACTCGAGCCTAGAAGCGGTTGGACTAACCGCAGCCTTTGCCACCAAGCTAGGCTCATATGGCATTAGCGCCAACGTGATTGCTGGCTTTTATCACGACCACATCTTCGTTCAGAAAGACAAAGCTGAAGCCGCAATGAGCGCGCTTAGAGAGTTTTCAGAAGCCGAATAACTCGATCAGTTTACTCGTTCACGTATGAAGTTGACTAACAGCTTAGTTAGATGTGTGTGATAACTCATCGAACGGTAATGAATATATATCGTCAAGGGCGCTAATTGGTGATCCAAGTGCTGTTCAACCAATGTGCCCCGCTCTATTTCCTCACGACAAAACTCTCTTGGTAAAGCAACAAAACCAAGCCCGCGGATCGCAGCGGCTTTCGCGATAAACCCACCATCGACATTAATATTGGACTTGATATCCAAGCCCTTCGAGTCGTCTTTTGTCCCGCTAAAGACCCAAGGGTTGCCACCAAAAGCTTTAAAGCTAGAGATACATGGCAACACTCTTAACTCTTCAATTTTACTTGGTGAACCGTGTTCCTCCAAACAAGTTGGAGAAGCCAAAACAGCACTCTCCCATTGGCATAAAGGACGAGAAATCCAATCCCTATCATCCAGCGATCCTCGCTCAAAGCTAATCATGATATCTGGATCACTGTTGAGTGCACTTTCGATGGACGTACTGTGTTCACAGAACAGAGATATATTAGGATAGTCGACCACAAAATCAGCAAGAACATCGCCAATGAACGGAACGTCTGGCGTGCTTAAGCGAATAGTTCCTTTTACTGATTCAGTTGAAATGGTTAGGCTTTGCAACGTCTGACTCAGGCGACGGAGCGGCTCTCTTATCTCGTTATACAGAATCTCGCCCGCTGAGGTTGGCGTAACCTTGCGGGTAGTCCGATAAAACAGTTTATTGCCAATCTCATTTTCAAGTTGTTGAACATGACGACTTACCGTAGAGCTCGGAATTAACAAGCGCTCCGAAGCCTTGATGAAGCTGTTCTGTTCATACACACAAAGGAATGAGTTTAACCAAGCGTTATCGATCCTTTCCAATCTTATTATCCCAAAATCACCAACACTGAATCTCATATTAGCCTATTTATCAGGATTATCTATCGCGATAAGGTTCAAAAAAACGATGTGAGTGAATAATGATGAAAAGTAAGAACCAGACAACCTTCGAGCGCGATGGGTATCAGCTTAAAGCCGAACAACACGGCGGAGGACCAAACTTATTGATTATTGGTAGTGTTGATTACTACAAGCGAGTAATACCGAAAGCGCTACACGACCACTTTACCTGCCTATATCTAGACCATCGTGGCTTTGCTTTAACGGGAAAAGATAATCAGACAATTAATTGGGATATTATCTCTGACGATATCGAAGCTATCTGCGAGAGTTTTAATATACGAAAAGCCTCTGTTCTTGGTCATTCAGGGCATGCTTACATGGCGCTTCACTTCGCCAGTTCTGCCAATATTCATATTGAGAAGGTTATGATTTTTGGAGCATCACCAAGCTTATCTGAAGAGATGAAAGCCAAACAGTTTTCACACTGGGAAAGTCATGCGTCAGGTGAACGAAAGCGCCTATTTAAACAAAGTATTGGAAAGCTCGAAAACGACATAAACAAAGAACCACATAAAAAGTTTGTCCATCTATGTAATCGGTTAAGCCCAATGCGCTGGGCAGATCCGAACTTTAATGAACTTCCACTTTGGGAGCGAGTACACACCAATACAGCACTACTTGACGCACTATGGGGGGATATTTTTAACAGTATAGATGTAACGACTCTGCCTATGGCTAATCAGCTAGAAGTTATTGTTGCTATTGGCGAACTCGATTTCAGTATCGCACCTTTGAGCACTTGGCTGGATTTAGGAGGGGCGTTTAAATCAATAGAACTCATTGAGCTTGAAGGCGTGTCGCATACCCCAATGCTTGAATCGCCAGTCAGTTTTATTGAACTGATGTGCCATCATCTACTCGATTAATTCAGCGGCTTATTTTGTTCCACCAGCTAGCAATAGACACAAAAAAAGCGACGTAATCTACGTCGCTTTGGCTTATTGCTTACTGTTCATTCACTGATCAGGCATCAGCAAATGAAACAGTTAAGCAAGCTTAAAAGTCGCCACTTTATCACTTAAACCAGCGGCTTGGCTCTTAAGTTCGTTCGACTCAGTTAAGCTGTCCTGTGCGCCCACAACTAGGTGGTCGGTAACATCTTTAATGGTCGTCACGTTCTGGGTAATTTCACCCGTCACATGTGTTTGCTCTTCAGCAGCCGTCGCGATTTGAGTCGCCATATCGCTGATCAAAGCAACTGCCGTGTTGATCTCTTCAAGCGCATGCGAAGCTCTGTCTGCATCTTCTACTGAATGTATCGCCAGTTTAGAACTGCTCTCCATAAGCTCAACCGCTTGCGCCGTTGTGCGCTGCAGGATATCAATTGTTGATTTGATCTCTTCCGTTGAAGAGTGGGTACGCTGCGAAAGCACACGTACTTCATCCGCTACCACAGCAAATCCACGACCTTGTTCACCAGCACGAGCCGCTTCAATCGCCGCATTCAAAGCAAGCAAGTTGGTTTGCTCAGCAATACCTTGAATCGTGGCGAGTACTGTCGAGATCTCTTGAGCGTGCTTGTTAAGTTCGCTGATCACGTTACCCGCTTCGTTGACTTCATTGGCTAGGTTATTGATAGAACCTTTAGTGTCGACTACCAGAGCGTGACCACTGTTAGTGCTTGTCGCTGAGTCTTGTGCCGCTTTTGCTGTTTGCTCAGCATGCGATGCAATCTCTTGAGTTGCACAGGCCATTTCCGTTACAGCCGTTGCCACCATTGTGATTTCTTGTTGTTGATGGTTAAGCTCATCCACAGAACGGTTCGCACGTTGAGTACTTTGCTCTGACTGGCTATTTAGCTGTTCTGACTGCCCTCGGATATGGCCAATCAACTGCTGTAAGCTTCCAACAAAGGTATTGAAGTTATGAGCCAACTCGCCCACTTCATCTTGGTTTTCTACATGAATGCGTTGAGTCAAATCACCGCTACCATTCGCGATTTGCGCCAATGCTTGAGATACGTGGTTCAACGGACGAAATAGAATAGTACACAAAAGGTTAAACAGTATGGTACATACAATGACGACCAGCAGTGTCACTAAAACTTGACCAATCACGGCATCAAATAACGGTGCAACCAGAGAGTCATGATTAACAACACTCACTGTAATCAGGCTCGTTCCGTCAATAGCACGTGCGTACAGAACATAGTCGCTGCCATTCAGATCGATAGAAGTGTCTTTACCGCTAGTCAGAGCCTTTTGTACATCGGAGAAATTTAACCCAAGTGAACTGATATTCTTGTTCAGTAACTTAGTGTCAGGGTGCGTATAAACCGTGCCTTTGTTGGTCGCGATGAACATGTAACCTTCACCTGGAAGAATCACCTGCTCTAGACTGTTTAAGATGTCTGTAATTTCTACATCAGCACCCAACACAACCTGTTGCCCATGCAATTGCATTGCGGTGCCCAGTGACACAACGTTAGCACCCGTTGCCGCCGCAACCGTTGGGTTGTCCATGAACACTTTACTTGGGTTTGCTACCGCATTGGTGTACCAACCCCATAGACGTGGGTCATCATTACCCGGTGGCAACACAACACCATTCGCATTCTTTTGTGAACCATCAGGGAATGCCAAGAAGACATTATCAAAAGAAGCTGAGTCACGAACCTGTTTTAGATGAGTCACCAAGCTTTCTTGTTTGGATTCTTTCGAAAGAGAAGTAAGCGCACGCTCTTTGGATAAGATCCAATCCGATACATATTGATTGTAAGAAGCCGATGCGCCCTCTAAACGCTGTTCAACTTCTGTATCCAACCTTTGCAATGAAGCACGAAAAGACAATGCCTCGACCAAAATCCCCCCCAGGATAATGGCCATACTGGCTGAAATCGCCAGCTTATTTTTAAGCGAGAGTTTCTTGAACATAGGAAACCTATAATTTGGAAGTAAAAAACCGTGGCGAACAAATTGGTTGCCAAAGCGGTTTGCAAGCGGGATATATTTTACGCTTTAAAATAAATAATATAACGGGCTAACTTATTGTATTATCGATATATGTGAACCAATAGCAGATCCAGATCAATTCACAATCGAAAGAATGATATACGTTAAGTTACGCCATCAAAGTCCAAACAAAAATGCCGAGCCTTTTGTTTCATTAACAATAATCAACTAAACAGAAAAAGGCCTCGTAATTACGAGGCCTTTGATGAATGTCTAGGGCAAATCTCCTGATAAATTATCCACATTAATGACATGAATAGAGGAGTCACCGAATAGCAGCTAGCGACTCTTAGCTAAAGTTTGGTTGATAAACAATGCAGACAAAATGACCACCAACGCTAACCACGTTGTTATTTGAACAGACTCATCCGCAAGTAGTACACCAATCAAAACACCCACTGCAGGTACAAGGTAGTTAGTCATCGAAGTGAATACCGCACCAGCATTTTTTATACTCATCATATAAAGATAATAAACAACTCCTGCACACAGAACTCCTAGGTAAATCAATGAAAACATTGACGACGCTGACGGTTTTACATTGGTGATAGGGGCAGTTAAAAATGCGATAAACAGTAGTTGAATACTCGCCATACAAAGTACATTTCGAGCAACAACCAGTGGATGCACATCTCGTACACGATTAAGCAAGAGAAGCGCAATAGCGAAACATACGGCTGCAACGATAATTGCAGCAGAACTCACTAAGTTAATAGCGCCAGTATTCGATGACAGCTCTGGGGAAAACAAGATCAATAACCCACTAAATCCAACTATGACACTAACGGTGTTCCCTTTACTTATCGTCGCACCTTTAATAAACACAGGTGAAAGTAGTAAAGCGTAAAAAGGCAGTGTGCCCATCAATATAGCCGCGATTGAACTCGTTAGATTTTGCTGAGCCCAAGGAACCAGAACAAAAGGAATAGCGGCTTCTAGCAAACCAATCAGAGCAAAAAGGCCCCATTGCTTACTTGCACTTTTAATTCCCATTATTTTGCATATAACAACAAGGGTAAGTGCCCCCAGTATTGCTCGAAGCGTCCCTACCCAAACAGGAGAAAAACCCTCAAGCGAAATTTCCTGAAAAACAAACTGTGATCCCCAAATAAGCCCTATTGCGATTAACGTTAAATAATTTTTTAGCATGTTTATGTTGCCTAGAAGATTGAATCTCATTGAAAGTACAAGGTTTAATATAATGAAAATTTTTCTTTATTCTTTGCCTCCTCTATTAAGTTATGTTTTTGAACGTTAGAAAGTGTAAAACTTCAAGCTAACTTTAAGTCAATAGGTATATTTGATAATTACAACAAAGAAAATAAGTACTTATAAATCAGTAACTAATGATAAAATCAATCCCTCTTCCTAACACGCTAATTCATGAAGTAACGTAGCTTTCACCTTACCAATGCATTAATCTTATAAGCTATTAAGTACTCAGAGTTTTCCTATGTCCCGAAGCCAACGCCTCTTCGACCTGCTCCAATTATTACGCTGTCATAAATACCCCGTGTCTGCCGATCATCTCGCTAAAGAACTAAACGTGAGTACTCGCACCATTTATAGAGACATCGTGACACTGCAAGCACAAGGTGCTGAAATTGATGGTGAAGCGGGAGTGGGTTATCAATTGAAACCTACCTTCACTCTCCCACCGATGATGTTTTCAACGGAAGAATTGGAAGCATTAAGGCTTGGCGCGGAATGGGTCGCCAAGCAAGCCAATGGTGAATTCAGTGAATCGGCTAGAAATGCCATTGCCAAGATTTCTGCGGTGTTACCTGCCGACCATCAAGCCAAACGCAGTGAAGATGTTGTGCGTGTTGCTTCAATCATTGAAGTCGCAGAGTTATCCATCGAACTATCAGATATCAAGTTAGCGATTAAGCAACAGAACAAAGCTGAGATTCATTACACAGACGCAAAAGCTAATGTGAGTTCAAGAATCGTTTGGCCAATGTTGATTGGCTTATTCGAACAGCACTATGTTTTGGTTGCTTGGTGTGAAGTACGAAGTGCGTATCGTAACTTCAGGCTCGACAGGATTGCCGAATGGACAATACTTGAGGAAAAGTATCAGCGTACGCGTCATGACTTGATCAAAGACTGGCAGAACATGGAAGGCATTGCAGATAAAGTGATTCGCTACTGACAAAAACTGTCACAGGGTTTCGATACATTGCTGTGTTCCCAAATCGGGTTCAACACAAAAGCCGAGTTGACTGAAACCAACACGGCAAATCCAATTGAACAGTTCAGGAGCTATTATGTTTACCATTGATTCATTTGTTCTTTATGTTGCAGACATTCATCGCAGCATGGACTTTTATGCCAAAGCATTTGATTGCGAGCCAAAGCTTCTATCACCGACCTTTGCTGCCCTAGACTTTGCAGACAATGTTAAAATCACCCTCAAGCAAGCAGATGTTCTAACCCCAGTAAGTAACATCAAGGGTGGTGGCACAGAGCTCTCCATGCCTGTTGCAGACAAAGAGACACTAGAAAGTCTTTACCAAACATGGGAAGAAAAAGGCATTCAGTTTGAACAAGAACCAGAAGAGTCGGTTTACGGCATCAACTTCCTTGCTGTTGATCCAGACGGACACCGTATCCGCGTCTTCGCTTAAATGAATAAGAGCAAGCTGCACTTAGCCGCTTGCTCATCTCATCTCATCTCATCTCATAAAAAAGCTTATTAGCCGAAATCTAACGTCAGCAATAATCGTGTCTCGTCAGATGAAGTAACGGGAGAACGATGTACAAGACCCGCATTTTCATTACCACTCCAACTTTCTCCTTTCAGCAACGCCACATCACCACTCGCCATTTGTTGAATATCAGATTCATGAGTGTATAAGCCTGAAGCAGAATCTGGCTGTCCGTTGGCTCCTCGTGCTAACTTCGAACGGTCGACCGCGTAGTTAGGTAACCATTGCGTCGCGACACCATGATAAGTCGTCACTAAGCGGCAAGGTACTTGGTCAAAATGGAAACGAGGACACATCGCCTTATTCAGAACCGCGAGACGCAGCCCTACTTCTTCAAGCTCGAACAAACAACAGAACATATCCACCAGCTCAGCCATATTTTCTAATAGCGCTTTAGAAGCCGTTCCGTCAGTCGCAAACTCTAATTTCTCAAAAGCGTTGTCAGGTGACAGACTAATAGACTTACTAAAGTTTGGATTCGACGCGATAAACTCACCAATGGCACTTGTTAAGTCAGCATCAAATGTACGCTGCCAAATCGCGATGTTGATGTCGCTTTGATAGATGTCGGCTAATACCGTGGGCTGCTCAGAAGCGCTAAGTCCAGGCTTATGATTCGCCTGATCCTTGATACTCACAACGGAACTAATGTTAAGTGGCTGATTGCTATTCGTTATCAAAGGCTTGGTTAACACGGCATTCATTACGTCATCTCCTTGATGCATGCTTATCGTTTCTCTTTTAATACTGCAAACGTCGTTCACAGTAATAGTGACCTTTAGTTATGTTATAACATAACTAAATTTGCACAAGTAACTTTGCCGATCATGGTTCCAATAATATTGTGATGCTCTACCTTCGTCAGGTAATTTAATGAATGCTGAACTAAGCTTCTATCTATCTTTTTCTAATTTATCTTTAGTTCAAATAAAGACTCCAAAAATGCACGACTCGAGAACGTTAAACTGGTGAATTCATCAATCTGGTGACAACTTATGAAAAAACTAATCTCTACACTCGGCCTCCTATGCACCGTTATCTCCGTTCAATCTTTCGCGGAAACGGGCTACACGTTAGATCCCAAGTTATCGAACGTTACATTCGCAACCATTAAGAAGCAGTTTGTTGTTGAGCCCGCATCCATCAAGCCTTTATCTGGTGGTCTTACCGAAGCGGGTCAGTTTTCCATATTGTTAGACTTGAAGAGCATCAGTACGGGAGTATCGATTCGCGATCAGAGGCTCAATGAGCTCTACTTTGAATCGATGACTTTCCCTGAAGTGAAGATATCTGGAAAAGTTGAACCGTCAATGTTGTCCGGTGACCCAAAAAGAACAACCATTGCAGCGGAGGTTACCTTGCACGGCGTAACAAAAACGATTGATTTTCCCGTTTTAATCGTTCCATCAGAAGAGTTAGTGATGGTTAGTTCAGCCTCGACAATCATCGTCAATGGCGCTGATTTTGAAATATCGACAGACAACTTGAACAAGCTATCAGCTACCGTTGGTGGGTTAGCGATTTCCGACAAAATCCCTTTAAGCTTCAATCTGCTCTTCGATAAATAATGGGTTCACACCTACCCAGTTAGATCTTTCTTAATTCACATTCATCTATCGTTTAAGGTGGGTGAATGTGAGTTTAGAGCCGGCAAGTCAGTACACAGATCTAGATAAACAAATCACTCATGTTCAATTAAAGCGGTCGGTCGTCCAACTTTAGTCTAACCATTAATCACTCAAATCTGCGGTGATTAAAACAATCGCTTATTGCCTTATCCTCGGCAGAACAACACATCCACCTAAGTGTTTAAACACACTCGCTATTTACCTATCTCAAACCGGTTTTAAATGAGCAAATTATATGACTAACCGCCTAGTGATATTGATGGTGAATGATGTCAATATGCAAAACTAAACAAAGATCTTGTCCTAGTGCTAGAACATCTAGCTGAACCTAAAAAGAGCCCTTTTCATGCTGAATAAACACATCGTTAATCAAGACAGCTTGGCTGGAATGGGGGCGACTCTAATAGGCAACGGGATCGGTAGGTTTGCCTATATAGCATTAATGCCGGCTCTCATTCAAAGTGGTTGGTTTAGCGAAAGTGATGCATCTTACCTTGGTGTCGCAACCCTTCTTGGGTACATATTGGGTGCACCTGCTGCCAACATACTGCTGCGTTACTTTAGTGCTGGGCAGTTAATTCGATTCGCTATGTTGATAAGCAGTTTTAGTTACTTAGGCTGTGCGCTACAAGAGGCGCCCTTAACATGGTTCTATGTTTGGCGAACGTTGGCTGGAATTACGGGAGCCTTATTAATGGTTGTCGCCCCACCAGTGATTGTCCGAAAGTTTAATCCCGATGTGAAGGCGCGTGTCAGCGGTGTCATATTTTCAGGCATTGGACTTGGTGCGATGTTATCAGGCACATTAATCCCAGTACTGATCTATTTTAGTGTGGTGTCGGCTTGGATTGGCATGGGAGTCATCGCATTAGTCACAACGATACTGACTTGGAATACATGGCAAACCCAACCTAACACGTCTAAAGCGCCTTATATAAAATCCTCCTTCTCTCAGCTCTCAAAGCCAAAACTAATCAGCGTTGCGCTTATTCTAGCGGCGTATACCTTCGATGCTATTGGCTACTTACCCCATACCTTGTTTTGGGTTGATTACATCGTGCGAGAACTGGGTATGTCGTTCAGCAGCGGTGGTTTGTTCTGGGCAACCTTTGGTATTGGCGCCGCCATTGGACCATTGATTACAGGCATCTTAGGAGACAAGTTAGGGCTTAAAAAATCCCTCTGCATTGCATTTAGCCTCAAGGCTCTAGGCGTCGCATTACCGCTTGTTAGCACACACCCTATCGCGCTGTTAATTTCTTCATTACTGGTTGGTATTTTCACGCCGGGAACTGTAACTCTAGTGTCGACTTACACGTTGGAGATTGTAGGCTATGAACTGCATACCAAAGCGTGGGCAGGAATGACACTCTCTTTTGCTGTATCACAAGGTGTGGTTGGGCTTTTGATGGCGTACTACTTAAATCATATGGCTTCATACGACGTGTTGTTCACCGTTAGTACTGCTGCTCTGATGCTGTCTGCGGTGTGTACCTTAATGACTGCAACTCACTCTAAGCCTGAATACTTGACCTAGATCTAAGCTAACTTCCTCAGTTCATCTGACGAATACAATAAAGGATTATCATGCAACTCTACTTAAATGAAACCTCCCCGTTTTCGCGCGTAGTCGCAGCAACTGCGCTTCTATCACGCTGCTCTCCTTTGTCTTTTGTTTGGATTGATCCATGGAGTTCCCCGGCCAATCTAAAAAGCGTCAATCCGTTTTGTTTAATTCCAGCACTCAAACTTGAAGACGGAACAGCACTAACGGAAAGCTTGTGCATTTGCCAATACCTAATTGAAACGTACCAGCCTCAAACGCTACGTCAGGTAACGTTAAGTCGTGCCAATGAAATGCAAACGTTAGGAACAGCAAAGACGTTAATGGAGATCGCGTTTAGAACCGCGGCATTGATTCGCTATGCCGACAGTGACAATGCGCTTATCCATAGAGGGCAAGAAGGTATGGTTGCCGCCCTAGAGCAACTTGACCAAGAGATAAAAGAACAAGGACTAGAATCCCTTTTGAGCGACAACTTGGCCACCTTGTATCTCCATGTCGCTTTAGATTACGTCCAGTTTCGACATACTGAATTGTTTGATGAAGTGGACAGCCGCAACATCATCGATTTTTTACACCTTTCTCCATTCGCAGACGTACTGACACTTATAAGCATTGAGAGTTTGGCAAACAAGCCTGATTATGAAACGTTGCTTGATTCGTTCGGTCGGAATACCTAAAAGCATCCAGAACTAGAATGCGTAAAGTCTTGAATTCAACGTGAGATAGGCTCAGAGATGTCGTTGATGTCACATGTCGTTACACAGCATGACGTGTTAAGGCTTTACATCTTGGGCGAGGTAAACAACAATCCCTGAGAATAAATCCATAACATAATGTATTTAGAAATTATGAGTAGTACAGAAAATAAAAAATCGAGTCCTCTTTTCGAAGTCGTATTTAACGTCCTTCTTCCTTCATTCATCTTAATGAAGTTCAGTGGAGAGGAGCATCTCGGAACAGGCTTAGCATTACTTGTCGCCCTTGCCTTCCCTATTGCTTACGGTGGCATGGAGTTAATCCGCAACAAGAAGTTCAACTTCATCGCGGCGCTTGGCTTCGTCAGCGTCCTATTAACGGGCGGTATTGGTTTCTTCGAACTAGACACTCGTTGGTTAGCGCTAAAAGAAGCATTAATTCCTGGCTTAATTGGTTTAGCGGTTCTTGGATCGACCTTCACTCGCTACCCGTTTATCCAAAAAGTTATCTTTACGCCAGCTCTGTTAAACATCTCTCTTATTGAAGAGCGTTTAAGACAGTTCGGTAACCAAGCAAAGTTTGATCGTTGTCTAATGACATCGAACTACCTATTCGCAAGTACCTTCGCTTTCTCTTCTGCGATGAACTATTTCCTAGCGACTTGGATTGTGACAAGCCCTGCCGGCACTGCAGCCTTTAATGAAGAGTTGGGTAAGCTCACGCTATACAGCTACCCAGCCATAGCTATCCCTAGCATGCTGATGATGTTAGGTATTTTCTATTACATTTGGCGCCAAGTTCGCGCTATGACGTCACTAGAAACAGAGAAAATCTTTATTACTAAGTAGATCTTACCGAACTAACTTAGTGTCTCGTCCTAAAATAGAAACACACACCAAAAGCTCAGCACATTCGCTGGGCTTTTTTGTTTCTGCTCTCTCATTTATCCGACAAGTGATACGCTGAATTATGATTAGCTTTCTCAAAAATGAGAGATAACGTTCACCTTTCCCATACTAGCTTGATAGCTAGCATTTAAATTACCGATAGCTAAAGAACTGCATTCGGTTATACTGAAAGATGATTTAACGCTCAATCTTGTTGATTACTTTACAAAACCCTGCCTAGGTGTTAACACTATTTCAGCCCTTATTGCTAAGATAGAACAAGCTTGGCCTTAAAGTTAAGCGCCAGCCGTACTCAATAAGGAATATAGAATATGAACAAATCTCAGTTGGTTGAACACATCGCAACTTCAGCAGACATCTCAAAAGATCAAGCAGGTTCAGCGTTAAACGCACTTGTTGAAGGTATCTCTAACACATTGGCTAAGGGTGATGATGTTGCCATCCTTGGTTTCGGTAGTTTCAAAGTTAATTCTCGTGCTGCTCGCACTGGTCGTAACCCAAGAACCGGAGAAGAGATTCAAATCTCAGCATCAAAAACACCTGCGTTTAAAGCAGGTAAAGCACTAAAAGAGTCATGTAACGCTTAGAGTAAATACGATCTCAAAGCAGAATCCAAGGAAGATTACTATGTCTATAACCAAAGAAAAAGTTAAAGCTAGCCGCAGTAAAAAAGCAGGCAAGTCAACCAAAGCACAAGCCGAAACGCCCAAGACTCGTCAGCGCATTGAAGAGCTTATGGAAGAGCGTGAATTGGCAAAACTGTTAGAGTTATAGTTTGTTATTCTTCTAATGCCACTGCAGCCTTGCAGTGGCATTTTTGATTTAAGAAACAGCGCTTCACTAATACAAGTGCTTATACCGATTAACCCTTTCAAACGACCTCTTTCTGCAATTCAGTCACCCCATTAAGGCGTTGATGCAATTTGGTATCGATAGTCAACGAGATTAGAAAACTCAGCAATGCAATAATAGCCCCTGCAACAAACACCCATTGATAGCCAGACATCCACACCACTCCCAATAAGAATGGCAGAAATACTGCCGCTATATGATTGATAGTAAACGAAAGACTCGCCGTGGACGCCACTTCGTTTGACCGGACGGTTTTCTTAAAATAAGTAGTCAGCGCTATCGCAAAACTGAAAATGATGCTGTCGACAACGTATAACCCACCTGCCAGATAATGATTATCAACAAAAGCATACGATAAGAACACCAACATCAACGCTGCATACTCAATCAGTAGAGATCTCTTTTCTCCTACTCGGTCAATAAAACGACCCACCACAGGTAATGCAACAGTAGCGGACAAGCTAGATAACATAAATAGAGCGGCCATCATTGCGATCGTATAATGGAATTTGGTGACCATGAGTAAACCTGCAAACACGACAAAGATCTGTCTTCTTGCCCCGCTTAGAAAGGTCAACATGTAATATGTGGTGTATTCACGACGTACAATAAGCTTGGTGTGCTGTCGTTCACCGCAGCTAGCATTTTTGAATGTGAGTAGATAAAAAGCTAACCAGAAGCACGCCGTGCCACTAGCAAAAAATATAACCTTATCTGATACACCAAATACATAATTGGCGACAATAATACATATGAAAGTCACCATGGAGAAAAAGGATGCCGCGGCTCGAATCCTCCCCATGGATTCACTAAAGTTTTCCGTACCTAGAAGTTGTGTAGACAGTGATTTATTCACTGCTTCTAGATAATGAAAACCAACAGACATCAGGGTTGTGCTGAAATAGAAGCCATAGATTGAGGGTAAGTAACCCGTTATGGCAACGCCTAATCCCAGCGCGGCGACAGAGAGCACCGCAACTTGTTGTTCAGAAATAATAAGTAATAGAAACAGCACTGTAAATGAGAGTAAACCAGGGATCTCCCTTACACTCTGAAGCAGACCAACATCCGCTCCTGTCATTCCCACGGTATCGACAGCGAAATTGTTCATGACAACTCGCCACCCCGTATTCGCTATCGCGGAGGCAATAGCGATGATCACTAACATCGAAAATGAACTTCTCGATGTTAACAAGCGTACCCAACCAATCATTTATACCACCGATTCCATCGGCTTCGCCTCAAACGACCGTAACTGCGTGGTGATATGCTTCCTGCCATATTTAATTCCTCAAAAGTATCTTTACTCCGAAAAAACAGTCATATGAAACTCAGCTTCGGAATTAGGAAGAATACTACTCGCCAGTCAATTGTTACACGATCGTTTTGTAAATGTTACTTTTTGCATTTGTCAATCTGCGTTAAGCGTAAAGGCCGCCCAAAATTTGAACGTTAAGTAACTGACTTAATTACATTGTCATACATACCCATACATACCCAAATCGCATTTTTCACTATCATCATTTTCATTGTTAGTTATGAGAGTCAGGGAAATGTTCGCAACACTAATGTGTTGGTGCAGCGTTTCTTTTTTGAGGTGATTATGAATGTCGTTCGCATGGGAATAGAAGCCAATACCCATAAAAATAAGGGTAAGTACAAGGCGATAATTAAGTTTACTATTCGAGCCCTGTTTTACTATTCAGCCACTAGAAAAATGAGTGAAAATTTCAACTCTGAAGAGAGAAAGCTGTTATTTATCAAACAGCCTAACTTCTTATCTAAATTTGTAACTCCCTACTTATGTACTGGCTTTAGCAATAAAGAAAAGATAGAAATCTTATCCAAGCACTACGACTGGTTTGAAGAAACCTTCGCAACAGAAGCTAGACACCAAATCTATAATGAAAGACTCAATCTTTTAAAACTAGAGATAGATGACAACGTTTATCTGGTTAATCTCAGCTTTGAAAGAAACGCGAGAAAAGAGGGTGAACTGACAATTTCATTGACCAATTCTCTACTCGAAAAAATGTATAGCATCTCGTTCACTGTTTTCGACAACAGCATCTACATTGGTGGTATTCAGGGTGGAGCCAATGACAATGGATTTAGCCGTACATTCACAAAAGCTTTCTACGGTTTAAGACCTAAATCCTTCATGGTAGAAACACTACGACTGTTAGCCATTAGCTTAGGTATCGAAAATATCTATGCGGTAAAAGAATCTGGCCATGTGTCGAACTCATTACGCTACGGCAAGAAAAACAAAGACATCAGCCTTAAGTACGATAGTTTATGGGAAGAGCACGATGGACACGTACACGATGACTATTTTTATCGTCTACCGATCAACCCAAACAGGAAAGACCTTGAGGCTCTAAAACGCCAAAAACGTAAATTATATCGTGAGCGTTACGCTTGGTTAGACCAATATGAACAAGATCTAAAGAACGAAATGCGCCACCACATCCACGGTTCCATTTAACTAACAACTGCCTTTAAACCAGCACAAGTTGGCTAATACTTTCTGCTGACAAAAACACGAAGCCTCGTAATACGGGGCCTTAGAATCGAGAGGCAGCTCTGCACTTACCTTTCTGATTTCACTCAAATTTCCCTTTCAACTTGAGTCATTCTTTTTCTTACTCATACGAATCAATAAAGGCTCGGAGTGCTTGCTGGTCAACAATTTCCAACCCTTGGTCTCCTTTTCTAATGAAACCTTTGTCTAATAGGTCTTTAACCGCTCTTCGATACACTCTGCTCGATGTGCCAAAACGTTCCGCTTCTTGGTTCACTTTATCGAAACCGCCTAACACAGTATTTGTCTGGCTTTGAACCAATAAGTCGTAGGCAATGTTGTAGGTAATTGAGTGTAAAAGACGGTTAGTGTAAATACCCATAGAGTCTTGATAATCTTCCGCTAATGCAGAGGAAAAGAAGAACATCATCTCCGGATTTTCATGTAGTGCTTCGGCTAGTTTCTGAATGCAAATGACATCAACTTGCATGTGTTCGTCAGCCACTACGTTCCACTGACAAGGTGTCTGAGTGAAAAACTCCATCTCACCGAAGATATGGTAATCGCAATTCACCTCACCCAATTGAAAGCGTCGCCCATTAGCCGCAGAAATACTCATAGAGACTCTCCCTGCGGGCACTACATAAAGATACTGAAGCTGCTCACCTTGACGTAGGATTTCATCGTTTTGATTGAAGTAACGAGAGTTAACTTGGTGTTGGTAGATGAGATCTCTAAACTCAGAGCTTTTTTGTTCTAAGTAGTTTTTAAAGCGTCCGCTTGAGTATGGTGCAATCTTCATACTTACTCTCTCATTGCATTACTGCTGTTTATATTCAAACGATTGTAACCACTTAAACCACAGGAGAGAACCCAATAAAAAAGCGACGGTCTCCCATCGCTTTCGTCTTGCATTTATTCAGGCTCTTATTGAGTAATTAATGCTTCCAGTGCCGCTAATGATGCTAGCCGCTCTCCTTGCATCATTGCCTCTGCCTCATCGACATATTGCCCAACGCCCTCCTTTACATCTTGTTCGTACAAGACAACATTGTTCAAGATAGAAGCGACATTAAGCCCTCTCAAGCGTCCCACGGTAAACAGCGCGGATGTTTCCATGTCTGCCCCTAAAATGCCTTTGCCATTCCAGTACTGACAAAGCGCCTGCTCGTCATCGGTATAGAAACTGTCGTGTGAGCGTACCGTGCCCAAATAGTAAGGTGTTGTTTGCTGCTGCAAGAACTTGTCTAGCTCTTTAAGCAGAGAGAAGCTTGCATAGGCGGGATACGACGGCTTAACGTAAGCGGTAGAACCACCCTCATCGCGAACCGCGCCCTCTGCAATAATTAGCTCACCAAGCCCGATATGTGACTGCATCGCACCTGCAGACCCTACTCGGATGATATGAGTCACACCACAAAACTTAAGTTCTTCTACCGCAATTATCATTGAAGGTGCGCCAATACCAGTGCTGCAAACTGATATCGCTTTCCCTTGATGAGCTCCAGTGAAGATTCGATACTCTCGGTTCTCAGAAACCATCTCGACATCTTCAAGCAAGCTCGCGATTCGATTCGCTCTATCAGGCTCGCCACAAACAATGACTAACGGAGCAATTTGCGTTTCATCAACGCCGATATGAGGTTGCTTTGCCATCTTCACTCCTAAGAAGCCGTTGCTTGAGTTAACGATTTATCACTGTTTCGTTTAGCTGTGCGTGCCCACTCACGAGTACCGTTTGCCGCAATAAACATTAAGATTGCGTATTGAACAGACATTGCGTAAACACCCTGCGTCGCATAAATACCAACACTGATAATGTTAATCACAATCCACAGTATCCAGTTTTCAACATACTTACGTGTCATAAGAACTTGAGCAACAATAGATAGAATGGTCATCGTGGCATCCCAGAATGGGAACGCATCAGGTTCAAGTACTGGTTCCGTTAAATCAGCACCAAATAGATTCAAGCTATCAACCGCGATGTTTGCCAACGCAAAGAAGAATGGGTCGATATACATTGTGAGCAGTGCAATCGAAATCGCACACGCTGCAGCCGTTGCCACCAGCTTATTTTGACTCAACCAGCGAACTTCTATCGTTTCACCTTGCTCATTAGGGCGTGTCCATGCGTACCAGCCGTAAATGTTGGCGCAGAAGAAAAAGAGTTGAAGCAGTAACAGTCCGTATAACTGAATTTGGAAAAAGATAACCGCAAATAAGGTGACATTCAGTAATCCGAACAGGTAGTTAATGGTTTTTTCTTGGCTTGCAAACCAAATACACAACAGGCCAAATACAGTGCCAAAAGCTTCAATCCAGCTCATGGCATAGCCATCCCCTATTGGGATGTTGACTAAGGTATTATTGATATCAAGTAGGGCGAATAGGTCCATAAAAGTGTCCTTTATTATTTGTTTTTTAGTAGCACTTATCTTATTGCGCCTTCAGAAACAAATAGGAGGACATTTGTCCCCCCTAGATTGCATGCGATCATAAATCAGAATAATAATTCCGGAAAATCAAATTCACAGAAAGGTGTCATCGACCTCACAACAGTCTTGAACTCGAAACTCCAACAGCAGAACAAATCACTTCCAAAAACGAAACTTTAGCTTACTGGCTTTAAGCTGATATCGCGTTGACGGTTACGTTTGAGAAGCGCATGATTTTATCTCGAGCAGAATCGTTGTCTGGCGTGTTAACCGTGTAATCGCCCCATAACTCATTCTGTGCAACGTACTCAATTGAATGGCAGGTCACATGAATAAGATTGTTATGTTAGTAATGGGGCTGTTTTTTACCAGTCGATTGTTTGCCAGTATTGTGCCGCATGTTGGTCAACTTGAGCATGATGCGCCGATTCTCCTTCGCTCTGCATTGATTGTGGGCGTTGCGGCTTATGTCGTTTGGACAGCGTTTAAATATTTCAAAAAGAACAAAGCCTCTGGTTCAGAACAACTCTAGGGAGAGGCATTAGAAATGCCTGATAGTCAGCAGTTAAACTCGGTTACTTATCTGCAAAATAGTCGACCAAGATTTTACGCCACTTTCGCGACTCACGAATTTTCAGCAGAGCGCGGTTAATTTCTTCTTCATACGAGTTGTTTTCAGTGATGATAAAGCCATAATTCTGCTTTTCGAGTTGATACGGCAACACCTCTAGATCATCGAACTGCCCGCTTATTCTGCCATTACCGATCATATATTTAAGCACCACATCATCAGCGACAATCGCTTCCACTTCGCCTTCCTCTAAAGCCGCCAACAGTCTTGGCATATCGATATAACTCTTGTGTCGAATACCAAAACTGGTGAGCATCAAAGAAGAAGTCGTCGCGACTTTTGCCCCTACTTCAACATCCGCAAGATCATTCACGCCTTTAATATGGGAAGAGCCTTGGCTGAGCGTAAGCTTGCTGGCTAATACCGCAGTAATACTGGCGATGAAAAGCATACTCAGCACACCAATGAACACCGTAGCAATTCGTCCGGTTAAGCTCTTAAACTCAAAATAATTGAATGGGCCTCGAGTGATAAAAAGCAAACCCAGTATGAAACTTTCTAACCAACGGCCCGTTCGGCTTTTCATCGAATAGAGCTTTTCATTTTCACCGTGCTCCAATACATAGAAAAAGGCACCAATCACACCAGAGATAAAGACGATAACGCCAATGATCAGCCACAATGCAGGGTTTAAGAAAATGGCGTGTAAGGTATGAAGGTAACCTTGCTTCTTCACTGCGATAGCGAGGTGAGTTTCATAAAAGGAATGGGAAAAGTCAGCAAACAACTCACGCTCTGGGGTGATTGAAATACAAGAGACACCGATGTCGATTTGCTCTGTTTCAATCGCATTGAGTAATTCATCCAAACGGTGATTCTCTATCGTGTACTCAACGTCCATTTCTTTAGCGATCTGTTCCCAAAGCTCGACACTCAGGCCATTCCATTGACTTTCCATCGAACTGATCACAAAAGGAGGACACGGGTACACTCCGACTTTAAGTGGAGAAGAAGAGGCAAAAGTACTGAAGAATAGAAAAAGAGAAACGATTGAAGTGACACCGTATCGGAGTGTCGATTTGAAGTATTTGTGCATCAGCAGCCCTCCAGAAGAAGGCAGCAATGAATTGAATCGAGTACGAAGGCTCGACTAATGAACACACATCAGCGCGATCAGAAGTGAAGAAAGATTATGATAAATTCAATACTGCCCTAGCTTTATTCGTTATTACCTTAACTATAGAAAAACTATATTTATTGTGCAAAACAATGGGCGTAACAAACTAACGGCATAGGGAACATCAGATCGATAACTAGTGGGATGACATAAACTGGCTTTGTGCCGACGAACATAACTTTCCGCACTGCGTAATTTGGCTTTCAAGGAAGTAGATATTACGTCTGCTTTTGACCCATTGGGCACGAACTTCCAGTTCTTGACCAATAGAAATAGGATGATGAAAGCGAGACGCCAAACTCACCGTCATTGCAGTGATGTTATTTTGGAACAAACAATGCAGCATCGCACTGTCGTGTAACGCGGTGACAATACCACCCTGCATGATGCCATCGTAGCCCTCAGCTTTATCTGTTGGTACAATCTTGGCCCGGGTTTTATATTTAGCTAAAGCTTCACTCTTAATTGAAGCTTCATGATTGGCCAAGGCTTTATGATTGACTAAAGTCTCGCGCTCGCCAATAGCTTCAAATATTGTTGGATTGTCTGAAAAAAAACCTTGGCTGCACACTTGGCAACGCCGATGGTTGTGTGGAATGAAAACCTTCATACTTACCTTTTAACCTTAAATACCTAGAGATTGATATGGCTCGACCAAAAAAACATCGCCAGTTATGCACCCGAGCGGCTTACTCTTGTTTTAAGCCTAATGGTGTTCCTATGGACGAGCTTCATAAAGAAGAATTGCTATTAGAAGAGTTAGAAGCCTTACGCTTGGCTGATCAAGAAGGATTGAGCCAACTTGAAGCCGCTGAACAAATGCAGGTGTCTCGCCAAACGTTCGGCAACATCATCAAGCGTGCAAGAGCCAAAGTCGCCAAGTGCATCGTCAACGGTCACGCGTTGGTGATTCAAAGCGCTTAACTCGCGAACTAGCCCAACGTTAGTTAACCCAACGTTAGCTAGCTCAACGACAGTGAATTCTCGATACTTAGCTTGATGGCTCAGAGATCTGATACAGCTTTCGATTCTGCCCTTCACACACATCTTTGCAATTGCATTCACGCTCAATATCTAACTGCGCAAGCCCTCCACAGCTGCCTTTGATTGGCTTGCGAGAAAAAATCACACCTATCGCCATCAACGCGACGATTCCGACAAACCCCAATAGCGTCAACAAAAAGGTCATTTTCGGAACCCTCGAATACCCCCTAAGTGATTCGGCTGTGCCATAAGAATCGCGGCGTCTTTCTTACGCCCTTCCTCACCGCACCCTTTCTTACTACTCCCTTTATTACTGCACTCTCTCTGACTGTGCCCTTTTTTACTGTGACAAACGTTGCGAGGCTCGCGACCGTAATCGAGATCGGTCACTTCCCGTAGATTGTCAAAATCCAAAGTCCCGATTTCTGCCTTACCTGTTGATGCCAAGACTCTAATATCGTGGTTGAACAAGTGCGCTAGCATCTTCTTCCCTATGTGACGGACGACTACAGATTTCACATCGTAAGAACGGAGGACAGAGATCCATTGCTTCTTTTTATTGCAAGCTGTGTCGGAATCAACCAAAGGAACAATCTGCTTTATTTGTCGTTGCTCATCGACAATCGCGATCTGTGGGGAACGAGCAAAATGGTTGCCGACATGAAGGTCGCGACAAGGTACTGCGTATAACATAGTAACTTCCTGTTATTGATGATCAGAAGTTCAGCATACGCCCCATTATTAGCATATGCCAATAACTATCATGTGAAAAATAAGATTTACTGGATCGATAACTAAGATCAAAAGCTACAAGCTACAAGCAGCCAATAGGGTTGGCGCAGGTTACTCTACCTCCCGCACCTGTTCATGGAGAGCCTCCCTTCCCCAAAAACAAGAATGCCCCACTAGTGCGGGGCCTTCTTTGTACGTAAGAGTTGAAATTTCAAAGACAGAAGTGACGATATAAATCGTTGTTACAACGAAAGAGTAAAAGTACTCCCCACACCCAGTTCAGATTCAACCACTAGCGTTCCTTCGAGATTCTCGACCATGGCAAGCGCTAAAGATAACCCAAGACCATATCCCTCGATATTGCTGCGGCTGCTGTCGACTCGGTAAAGTCGTTCAAAAATCAAGTCCTGATATTTCTGTTCAATGCCAACACCAGTATCTTGGATGGTTATCGCGATCTTACCCTCTGAACTTTGCTCGGCTTTGACCGTCACTCTTCCTTCGGGCTCGGTGTACTTAATCGCGTTATCAACAAGGTTAACCAACACCTGAGTCAACTTGTCAGGGTCGGACTGAATCACAAGACCATCAGCGCTCTCAACCTCAAGCTCGACTTGTTTATCTTCTGCGACATCTTCATACCAGCTCACCACATTGGCAATCACATCAGAGACCTGAGTCGGCACTTTCTGTGGTATGCGCTTTCCGGTCAGCTCGTCGTTCAGCTTCATCAAGGCGGTTAACATATTACTGGCCTGCATGGCGTGTTCAGAACAATCTGCCAATGCGTCTTTCATCGCTTGTTGGTCGGCGTTATTGAGCAAGGCCGTTTGGGAAGCCAACGTAATACGCGACAAAGGAGTTCGAATATCATGAGCGATCGCATCGACGGTCGTATTCAAGGTTGTCGTCACGTGCTGTAACTTGGCAACCGCAGTATGGACACTAGAGCTGATCACGTTGAGCCCTTGCGGTAAATCAGATTCGGCTTCATTTTTAGTGCTAGGAAATTCTAACTGCCCTTTTTTCAGCTTATCGAGCAGGTCGCCAAAGGTCACTAACGGAGACATCGCACTCTGGATGATGTTACGAGTGAATACTGCGGTCACGGCCACGAGAGCAAGCAACGCATATAAGGTCATTAGCCATTGATTGTAGGCGATAAAGTCTCTTGCTCGGTTATCCAAAACCAACCAGAAATCATATTGCTCCCCTTCAATAGGCAACGACATATAGGGACTCAAGATGAAGCTCTCCAGCCATGAACGATTGTCATCAATTTGGTAGCTAGAAAAAGGCTGTTCTGTCGATAAATGTTGAACACCAGCGATAAACACGCCATCAGATGAAGCGCCCTTCTCAAGCTTATACGCCGCAATGTTGTTTTCGAGTAGCCGATGAGGATTCGCCTCTAAAACATGAATCAGTCGCTCACTCGAATCGTAAGTCAAAATACGCTGATACTCGGTCGACATAGACGTAAGGATCTTCTTTTCCGTTTGGTAAAGGTCGAAAAAGAAGATAGCCCCAACAATCAGTTCCACCAGCAGCAAGCAGAGCAGTAAGGTCGACATAAAGCGAACCAACAAATGTCTCTGCGTTTTAGCAAGTGCCTGTTCAATACTACGACTTGAGGACATAGCCAACACCTCGAAGTGTGTGAATTAATGGCTTAGAAAAACCCTTATCAACTTTGCTGCGAAGTCTACAAACCAAAACATCGACCACGTTGGTTTGCGGATCAAACTGATGCCCCCAAACATGCTCAAGAATCGCGGTTTTAGACATCACAGCCTCTCGGTTTTCGAGCAGTAATTTCATCAACATAAACTCGCGCTGATTAATGGTGATCGTTTGTTGATCTCTTTGCAGCATGTGTTTAAGTAGGTCTAGGCTAAGCGGACCATAATGCAGTTCTAATGGCTGAGTTGTCGGTTGCTTGCCTCGACGCACCAAGGTTTGGCAACGAGCCAATAACTCAGGAAATGCAAAAGGTTTTACCAAATAATCATCAGCACCTGACTGTAGCCCTTGCACTCGTTCTTCCACTGAGTGTTTGGCACTTAATATGATGACAGGCGTCGCGTAGCCTTGCCCTCGCAGCTCGGCAAGCACTTCAAACCCATCTTTCTTTGGCAACATAATATCGAGAATGATCACGTCATACTCTTCGGTTACGGCCTCGTGTAATCCATCAACACCATCTGTTGCGTGCTTCACCGTTATCCCTTCTTGCTGAAAACCATTCACCAAAAATCTCGCTATATGAATGTCATCTTCAATCAATAGTATTTTCATTAACGTCCATTTATTTATTTGCCGCGGTCTGAATACACTCTATCAATATCCTTTCTCGAATATAACCAACATTGCAACTTTGTAATGTTCAAGAAAGCCAGTCGTAATCATGCATTCGTTAGTATGAATCTGTTGATTAAAACACCCTTTCTAAACAAACAAAAAATAGAATTCGGAATTTGAAAAACGAATATTTTTTGAAAACAGATTCTTTTTGAAAACAGATGCTTTAACGGAGTAAACATGAAAACGACAAAACTAACAGTACTAGCAGCAACCCTTGGTTTCCTTAGCCTTTCTCACAATGCAATGGCAGCAGAAACACAAACTGTCTCTTTCACTCAAATCTCATCAGAAGCGGCCTTCAAGCTTGCCCATGAAGCCGTTAATCAATGCGAGGCCGATGGTTACAAGGTTTCTGCTACTGTTGTCGACTTGTCGGGCAATGTGATTGCTCAGCTACGCTCTGACGGCGCAGGCATCCACACTCTTGATAGCTCACGCAAAAAAGCGTTCACAGTGGCAAGCATGAAGCAGCCGTCAGGTAACCTGATGAAACTCATCGCCGACAAACCTATCATGCAACCCTTGCAGAATATGGACGACAACTTGTTGTTCCTAGCGGGTGGTGTTCCGGTACAACTGAACAATGCCATGATTGGCGCGATTGGTGTGGGTGGCGCTCCGGGTGGCCACTTAGATGTCGCTTGTGCTGAAAAAGCGATTAAGAAGTTCTTCTAAGCAAGTCCATTCACTCGCCTAATTTGGTTATACCTTTGCCCACCCCAACAATAAATGCCTCGCACTTGCGGGGCATTGCTGCAAATTAAAGCAGTTGCAAATAAAAGCAGTTGCGAATAAAAGCAACTCCGAATTGAAACCGATAGTAGAAACGTAAACAGGCAAAACATGACACAAATTTGATGTGAACAACCCACTCATTTGTTACATTATAACATTACACTTAATAACCATCATTTCTCATGAAACAGCTATTTATTCTAATCGGTGTCATCAATCGCCTCTCCTCACGCTTTGTAAGCCGTTTCGCGACATACTTTCGCTCTATCAAGGGCTTGACTGTTGGCCTAGCACTCTTGTTTTTTGCGCCAAATCTATATGCCCACCCTCACTCTTGGATAGAGATGAAAACTCATATTGAGGGGGAGAATGGCATGATCACTGGTCTCTCTATGGAGTGGTCTTTTGATGCTATGACATCCATGTACATGTTGGATGGCGAAAATGTCTCTGCCGATACAGAAGCTGAAACATTCAAAAAGCTCGCTGCGTCTGTTATTGAAAACATGAAGTATGAGCACTACTTCACGTACTTTTATGATGGTGAAGAGCCCATCAAATATCAGGTTGCTGAACACGCTAAGTTTGAACGTGATAAAGCCAAGATGGTTCTAACATTTGACCTACCACTTTCCAAACCTAAACCAGTGACACGAGGCTCGCTTCGCGTATTGATTTTTGACCCTAGTTACTTCGTCGACATGTCGTGGCTATCGAATAGCGACGTGACCTTGTCACCTGAACTAGCGAGACAATGTCAGTTGGAATTAATCGAGCCCAACCCGACGCCAGAACAGATGAGTTATGCGATGTCTTTACCAGCCGACGCTGATCCAGATAACACGTTAGGCCAACTGTTTACTCAATCGGTCAAGCTTCATTGTGCGGCTGTTCCTACACCCTAATAAAGCAACTCTTTACCGCCATTACGTAAGCTTCTCAATTCATTTAGAGAAAAATATCTGATATAGGTTCTTGTGAAATGCAGAAAAATCAACTTAAAACAAACTATTACCTCATTGGTATCTGCGCTTTATTGCTTGTTGCTGTAGGTGCATATCAACTGTGGTCCATGTGGCCATCGTTAGTTATCTCTAGTATCCAATGGCAAAGAGAAGTCAATTCAGAGCTAGCCGACCTACTCTATGAAGCCAAATCTAATCCTTGGGGCGCAGGCAGTTACCTTATCGGATTCAGCTTTATCTACGGCATGCTCCACTCTCTGGGGCCTGGGCACGGCAAGGTTATTGTATCTACCTACTTAGCCACTCACCCAACCAAAGCAAAAGCGAGTTTGGTACTTACGGTCGTCTCCGCTTTTTTACAAGCACTGGTCGCAATCTTACTAGTAAGCGTGTTGCTGTGGGGCTTTAGTGCTTCCATGCGAGTCGTGAATGACAAAGCGAATATGTTTGTTTCATTAAGCTTTGCATTAGTGGCCGTGGTAGGTACGTTGATTTGCTGGAAAGCTCTGAAAAACATCTACTCAACTATGCGTAAACCGCAACCAACTCTGAGAGTGAAAGCCATCACTCCATTAGCAACAGGCGCAATTTCGTCAGTGTCAGTTCGTTCATCAGCGCCAGTTCGTACGCCAGTGGCGCTTCGTTCATCTGGTTCAATGATTATGGGCGCTACCAATGCATTACAAGCCGCTGACCACACTCATGCAGATCATTCTCATGCCGACTGTGGATGTGGCCACCAACACGTCGCTGATCCAGAAGCCATCAATAAAGCTTCAACATTTCGAGAGTACGCGGGAATAATAGTGACGATTGGTATCAGGCCATGCACCGGAGCAATCATGGTTCTGCTTTTCGCAAACATGGTTGGCCTATATTGGATGGGCGTTCTGAGTGCCTTTACAATGGCAGTAGGCACAGCATTAACAACCTCATTGATTGCAATGATGACGCTAACAGGCAAGCATCTAGTGAAGCGCTATTTGGCAGCAGGTAACAAGAACAGTAGTGAATCATTGAAAGCCGCAGGTCATTACTTGCAACTCTTTGGCGGCATTTTACTTGTGTTGATTGGCTTGTTGTTAATGAACAGCCAAGACAGTGGCATGTCGCCTGTTTTCACCATGTAGAGCGCAAGAACGTAGCAATATATCTGAGGTTCTTTCCACCCGCTCCGCACATATCAAGGCCTCGCAAACGTGAGGCCTTAGTTTTAGTCATTATTTAATATCAATTCAGGTAAACAAGTAAGCTATGCCAAGAGTAAACCCCGTCAGTATTATTGATTTACAAAAGAGCATCAAAACCGCTAAAGAAAAGTACCGACAAGCGATACAATGCTGGAGTTACTAGATTGCAGCGTAGTAGCCCCTTTATAGAAAGCTCATTCACAGAAAACATTAAAGTAGCCAGACATGTCTAAAGATCCCGGTTTCACCACAGAATACATCCTCGATAAGACGTTTTTCACAGAGTGTTATGATCAAACTAGCCTTCCGACTCAATTTCCAAAAGCCTATTTAAAAGGAATACTGTTTCTTATTTTTGGTGTGGTTTTATTAGAGTTTGAGCTACTACCTAACGGTTACGTTGGCTGGTTCTTTATTGTATTAAGTGTGATTGAAGCGTTCAGCGTTTACTGCAAGAGAACCTGGTGGATATGGCGACAAAAAATCAGCTCAGGTGCTGGCAGCAAAGTAGTCTTTCAAGGGGATGTTAACGGCGTAAGTTATAAAAACGCTAAAAACACCAATACTATCGCTTGGACTGACATCTCCCAGCTGCAACAAACCGATTTAGGTTTTATCCTTCATATTGGAAAACAGCGCCAATACGTCAGTAAGTCTTGTTTAAGCGATGAGGCCATTGCGTTCATGGTTGAGCAACACGAAGCGTCCAAAGCACCCAAAGCACCCAAAGCAAATTAGCATTAATAAATGCCTGCCAATTTGGCAGGCATTTTTCTATCATCTTTAACAATGCATATGGCACAACCGGACAACAACAATGAACACCGTTTACCAAATCAGTGATTGTCACCTTTCCGATAAATCCAGCTATGAGAACCTGCGTAGAGCCCTGGAATACGTCAGCAAAGACACAGCATGCAAGACCATTTTTCTGACTGGTGACATCTGTTGTAACCCAAAATCGGGAGACTACATTCAGTTAGAGTCGTTCATTAGACAACACGTTGGTGATAAGTCCATTTACGCGATTGCGGGCAATCATGATGACTCTCGCTTAATGCGTACAGAGTTTAAAGGATCGTCGATTTTCGTCACCGATAAAGCAATGATCAATGAACGAGAGTTTGTGTTCCTAGACTCAAGCTTCAAGCCGCTGGATAAACGTCATCCACTCGGTTCTGGGCGCATTGATAACCGCGGCATGGTTCAGCTAAAACGACAATTAAGAAAGGCCAATGATCCTATCGTGGTTGTTCACCACCCTGTCATTCCAGTCGGTGCTGATTGGATGAAAGCTATCTGTCTAGAGAACGATGCTGATGTGATGAGCGTACTTCGAAAATATCGCGTTCGTGATGTGATCTGCGGTCATGGCCACGATGGAATAACGGCGACACAACAAGGCGTAACCCAATACATGGCGCCTTCGACAGCCTATGGCTTTGACCACTCGATCAATGAATACAATCGCAGCGAGAAGATAGGATTAAGTCGAATTTCGTTCTCTGCTGATTCCATCGACTACCAAGCTGTCTATTTTTGAACCCTCTATCTTGAATATTGCTGTCTTAAACCTTGTGGATTCGCTTTCGAATAAACCAAGCTATATAGCGTTCTATGCCAATAGAAGAGGCTTGCAGCGATTCAATTTATCAATCTGTGATTGAAGACAGCACGCGAAGAAGTTTGGCGTTACACTCATTAAGGTCAAACAAATAACGAGGGTCTATGACGTTTTCTCCTGCCATTTTGCGTAAAGTCTGGTACTCCCCTTCTATTAACCTTGGGCTTCGCGCCACCAGTGCCATTGTGCTGTTTCTCGGTTTAGGGGTTTTGTCGAATCAAACCACTATCGCCATGACCGCTCTCATGACTATGCCAGCCGCCCTGATTAGTGGCCTCGATACAGCAGGGCCAAGGCGGTGGACACGTTTTGCGATCACCGCAACCGCTTGGGGCATGACTCTGGCCATCAGTTACGCTCTGCTGAAAAGCGGACTGCCTTTATGGGTAACTTATGGTGCTATGGGTGCTTTGCTTGCCAGTGCTGCGGTCAATGGTCCTTTTTGGGCACGGCTCGGTATGTCGAGCCTATTGATAGCAGTCGTCACTCTCTCACTTCACAATTCCAACACAGCGCTAAGCTTGTACCCTATGTTGGTACTCGGGCCTCTTACTTTTGCACTGTTTAGCTGGCTTTGGTTTGCGTTGTGGAAGCACTATGCATTGCGTGTGTGTCTGTCCGCGATTTACGAAACGTTGGCAGACTACATCCAATATCGCCAAGCATTCCTGCTAGGTAGCGAAAGTGATGCACCGAAAAGACGCATCAAATACCAACTCATCGAGTTGTTCCAACAGGCTCTTCAATCTGAATCTTTTCGATCTAAACAAGAAGATGCTAACTCGCTTCGACAAGCCTTGTTCCTCGCTCTTGATACGTTTGAAGTGATACTCAGCAGCCACACAACGAATCCCGATCTATTGAACCAATTTCAGTCCAGCAAACACAAACGAGGCTTGCTATTGGTTTGGAGCCAACATTGTCAGCAAAGACTAAGACACAAAGCCAAACAGCTTCTACACAACACAAACGAAGAGGTGAAGCACTTAAGCTCATTAGAGCAAGAAGCTACTGACTTGATTGAAGCGGTCAAGCTCGAAGACCAACCCCGCTTTCGTTATTGGGCATACGCAGTGAAGCACATTTCCCGTCGTATTGAGCTTAATGAACCCGCTTATGAACGTTCTTTTGAAGTGCAGCCGTTCGAGTTGTCTTTTCGCCTACCAAGCCGAGGCAATCCGATTTGGCGTCATGTTACCCGTGTCGGTTTGATGTTCGCACTTGGTGCTGGAATTGCGGAATACTTTGAATTGATTCGCCCTGATTGGGTTCTGATTTCGATGTTAATGGTGATTCAGCCAAGCTTCTTGGCGACACGAAGTAAAACGTGGCAACGCTGTTTAGGTACGGCGCTTGGTGTGCTGTTCGCGACCTCTTTAATTCACATTGGCGTACCAACGACCGCGATGTATACGCTTATCGTTATCCTCTTGCCTGTCGCAATGCTTAATATCATGCGCCATTACTCGCTAGCCATTGGTTGCATTACAGCGCTATTGATTTTGGTGTATCAGACCATGGCGCATCAAGGGCTCGATTTTGCAGCACCACGTTTGATCGACAACATAGTCGGGGGCGCGATTGTCCTGCTCGGATACAGCTTGTTATGGCCGCAATGGCGAGGCAAAGAGATCCACACTCAAGCGTTAAAGGCGCTTAATAGTTCAAAAAGCTTGTTTGTGTATTGCTACGAACAGCTGCAAATTGGCACCGAACAACATGACCATATTGCGCTAACCAAGCAACGTGCCGCTATGCTAACCGCCGAAAGCGACCTTGAGCTGATTTACAACGAGATGCAGCAAGAGCCAAAACACACTCGCGCCGATCCTCACTATTATGAAGATATGCTGAGTCACTATCGATTATTAAGCCATTATCTCTGCTTGCTGATTCCGCTGGTCAGGAAAGGCACACAATACCAAGGTTCACAACAAGTCGAACGCTTAATTCATGATGCGATGGATGCGTTAATCAATACCATTCGTGATAACCGCGTCCATGAGCTACCCGCGCTCACCAATCAAACTGACGCCGACCACCCAATGTCTGCAGCTGGGCAACGTTCAGTAGAAGAAATCATCTGGTTAGCACTGATGACAGTAAAACAAATGCACGATTTAGTTCGGCACAATCTCGAACACGAAAAGTTTGACAACGAATAAGCTAGAAACAGAAAGCTTGAACGCGTGAAAGCTGAATACGTAGGATTATCGCCCCACTCTCACAAGTGACCAAAGTCTTGCAAGTGTTGTTACCCTAAGGTTTGCTAGTAAGGTCTTTGTGATTGATAATAAAAGCAATATAGGCGCAGGTTAGCGCTTTTTTATCACCTAGGTTTATATTGAGGCTATATGGAAATCAAAGTACTAAAAAGCTTTGTGGCTGTCGCGACACATCGCAGTTTTTCAAAAGCTGCAAAAGAGTTGAATACCGTTCAACCTGCCATTAGCCGCCATATCACAAGCCTTGAACACGAACTTGGAGTGAGCCTATTTTTCCGTACATCTCGCGAAGTCGTCATTAGCGCCGCAGGGCAGCACTTACTTAAAGATGCGATTAGACTCATCGAACAAACGGAACAAGCAAAACAGTCCGCGATTCGAGCTTCTTCTGGTTGTATTGGTACTTTAACGATTGGTTATCTTGGAGGCGCAACTCTGAGCTTTTTGCCTCGTTTAGTTCGACAGTATATTGCTGAAAACCCCAATATTGATGTTGATCTTGTTGAGATGACGGCTTCTGAACAGATCGAAGCTCTGGACAAAAGAGAGATCGATATTAGCTTCTCTCGCCCACTGCCGAACCTGCTTGTGGATGATTACACCTCGGTGACGATTTACACAGATAAGCTTGTTGCTGTTTTACCCGTCACCCACGAACTGGCTCAACACTCCACCATTCAAATAAAACAACTGCAGCAAGATCCTTTCATCTTATTTGAACGTGAACAAGCGGTAGGATTATTTGACTCGATCATTACTCAATGTGACCTATCTGGCTTCTCTCCAAATATAAAAAAACAACCCAACAACATGCAAACCGTGTTGACCCAAGTATCTTCTGGCTTAGGTGTCTCTATCGCTCCGCATGCAATTCGCGACCTACGCAGTGAGGGCTGTGTATTTGTTAACCTTGAATCTGTGGATGTAGAAATGCCATTAGTGATGACACACCATTCGCATACTCTATCCCCCACGGCCAGTATATTTGTTGCTGTCGTACAGAGTGAAATTAAGGCGATTCAACAAAACATGGCTTAGAAATTCATCTATACCAGATTCGTATAGAATTTAAATCAAATGGTTATTTTTGTTATTCAATCGTTAACCTTAGACTTAGCTCATCGAAATCATTCATTAAAACGATGAACCAAAGTTAAGGTGTCACCATGTCAAAAGCGACTAAAGAAGTGTTGAGCACAGGACGTTTGTTACTGATGTCGAGCGCTGTCTCGGCAACTGCTGCGAACCTCTATTATAACCAACCCATCTTACCTAAGATCGGCGCAGAGCTCGGGTTAACAAGCGAACAGCTAGGCACAGTGCCAGCTGCCGGTCAGATTGGTTATGCCGTGGCACTGCTGTTCTTATCGCCCTTAGGAGACACGTTACCCCGCAGACGCCTAATAGCGATCTTATCTGTCATGTTGGTGTTGTCATCTTTTGTCGCGTTTACTGCATCTAGCTTAGTGGCTTTGGTTGTTGCGTGTTTTGCGATTGGTTTGAGTGCCAACATCACTCAGCAGCTGATTCCATTTGCAGCGTCACTAAGTACTCCAGAAACGAAAGGAAAAGTCATTGGCACGTTAATGACTGGCCTAACTGTGGGCATCTTGCTTTCGCGTACACTCAGTGGATTCATCGGTGAGCAATTTGGATGGCGCGCGGTATTTATGATGTCAGCAAGTATTGCGATGGTCTTTGGTGTGTTGCTGTATGCTTTTTTACCGACGAACACACCGACAACTAAAATACCTTACCTTAAACTGGTTGCGAGCATGGCCACGTTAATTAAGCAGCATGCGACACTGCGTACTTCCGCTTTAACTGGTGCGCTTTGGTTTGCTTCGTTCAATGCGCTGTGGGCGACGTTAGCTCTGCATGTCAGTGAATCTCCGTTTAACTACAATGCACAACAGGCAGGGATGTTTGGTGTTATTGCACTTGCCGGGGTAATTGGAGCCAAAGTTTCAGGGTCACTGGTGAGCAAGTTTGGCTCTCGAAATATGATCAGCATGGCGTTAGTTATTATTACTGCTGGTTTTGTTATATCGGGGCTTTTCGCTGACACATTGGCTGGATTGATCGTCGGTATCATTCTCATCGACCTTGGCGTATTCAGCGCTCAAGTATCGAACCAAGTACGCGTATTCTCAATTGACCCACAAGCTCAAAGTCGTATCAACGGAATCTATATGCTTGGCTACTATCTCGGTGGTGCGTTTGGTTCATTTATGGGAATTCAGGCATTTGAACGTGCGGGTTGGATGGGTGTTGTGGGCTTTAGTATTGCAGTTGTGATATTGAGTTTTATCGTTAACCGTTCAAATAAGCAATAAGTCACCTCGTCTTAATTCTTGAACTTACCAATATGCACAACGGATATTCACTCTGTAATTGATAGCAAATTACCTCCCAGTGATTTGCTATCGTTCTAGATCTAATAAGGCAGTAGTAACTCTACTCTCTCAAGTTTTGAATATCATGATTCTCAAACAAGCTTTCCCGACTAGAGAGCGGTTATGCCTTTGCGAGATGATCTTGGTCTATCCTTATCATTTAGACGACTGAGTTCCGAGGCTTTGAGTATGAATAAACTGTTTTTAATCTTATTGGTTTTTATTTTGTCCGGATGCGGAACAAGTGATAGTGCTTTGATTGAGAGTGGTCACAACACCTCTTACATACAAGGTTTTCATGACGGTAGGCATAGCGGCATGCAAGAAAGCGGCAATAGCTTCGAAAACTACATAAAAGATGGAAAGCGTTTTGAATCAGACAGTGACTACAAGCAAGGCTGGATCGCGGGTGAGTCTGAGGGGAAAAAGCTACAAGCAGAAGCAACAGCGATCGGTAAAGGTGCCGCTGCTGGTTATCCTCAAAAATCGACAACGACAGATTTAGATGAAGTAGCAAAAGACACCTTAAAAAGCGTCGATACATCAGGCTTAGAGAATTTAAAATAAAAGTATAACAAAGCCAAGGTTGGGCTCTGGAATAGCTCGTACATTGCCCAGCGCTTGCCCGATACTTGCCAATGCACCTGAGCAAAAATTGATCTGCATAAGCATATAGTTTAATAATGATTAACTACTAAATATTCATAATACAAATTGCGCAATACTGAATTGAGAGAGTTCATTTTTACGTTGTTGGTGATTTCATGGATGTCCACACCTTAGCTATATATACCTCTTTGTTAGCAGCCACGGTTGCGAGCGCTATGTTGTTAACGCATAAATATATACTCGCAGGCACCACGTTAGGGGTGAATTATATTGCTTATGCTGCTTTGCTGTTAGGAGCCAGTGTTACCCCACTTTCGTTCGGCGTTACTCAATCTTCAGAATCCATCGTTTTTCTTTCCAATGGTGCATACGCAACGGCTTTTGGTTTACTACTCGTCGGCATAACCGTGTTACGAGGAGCAAGTCGGTCTTTTCTCGTAATATCAATCATCATTAGCTCCCTTGGCATTAGCTTCTTCCTTTATAGCGCCCTAATTGCGCCTTCTGTAACTTCTAGGATCGAGGCTCGAAGTATTCTCGTTGTGACGATATGTATCTTAGCCCTCTGTGCAAACTATTCAGGGGGAAAGCACGATAACAGAGAAGCAAAGTGCCTGTTGAACCTGACCCTGTTCATCAACATTCTCTATATGGCAATTCGGGGCGTACTTGCTCATACCAAAGGAACGAACTCGAACTATTACCTGATATCAGATATTCATAAATTGTCTTTCGTTATCATGACAATCACAATTATTAGCCTCGCATTTTCAGTGTTTTGGATCTTAACTGATCGTTTATTAAAGCAAACCTATCGTTCATCGATCACTGATGAACAAACCGGCCTTTATAACCGTAGAGGCCTAGCAGAGCTGATACCCAAGCTTGTTCAACCAGGTCGAGAGAGTGACATTTCTGTGCTGATGGCCGACCTCGAACACTTCAAAAAAATTAATGATACCTATGGTCATGACAAGGGAGATGATGTGATTAAGCACTTTGGTCAAATTCTTGAAGATACATGCCGAACAAGCGATTTCTGCTTCCGCGATGGTGGAGAAGAGTTTGTGGTCATGTTACCTAGAGCGAATAAAGTTCAAGCAATGCAGATAGCTGAAAGAATAAGGAACCACGCAAAACACAACTCCAATCAAGAGCTCTCTTCTGGCACGTATACTGTCAGCATTGGAGTGACTCAAGCTCTCATAAACGATGACTGGAATTCATTAATTAAAAGAGCGGATAACGCCCTCTACGACGCAAAATCTCAAGGGCGCGATTGCATTGTTGAGCGTTAAGGCGAGTTGTAAAACAGTGTAAATATTCTTCCATCACCATACATGTTGGCTAAGATTCAAGAAGTTAAACACACACAACAAGTAAGGTTAGCAAGGATGCGCATTTTTCGGTTTGTTTTAGCGATAGCATTATTGGCGTCGTCGTCCGTAGTGATGGCAAAAGATAGCGACATGATTCGTGATATCACTCGGGAGCAAGTCGATGAAAAAGCGCTCACCGATGCAATCGCTTCAAGAACATTGTCTTGGCTAACGGGAAGCTCATCTAATAATGACTATATGTCTGTTGGTCGCATGGCTAACTATTTTGGTTTTGTTGGCTTGCGCGTGGCAAGTGGACATAGCCTTTCTCGAAGCCAAGTTGCCAAGCAAACTTTATCTGTCCTCGACTCTCAGCAACGAAACACTTTGCTAGCGTTGCTTGAACAACAAAAAGCTCCTTTTGAGCAAGTTGCAAAAAGTCGATTTGCCATGAACAGAGCATTAGAAGGGTTATTAATCGGAGAGAGCATCTCGGAAAAAGAATTCCTCGAACTTGGCCAGCGCTATGGTCAGCATGAAGCCCAACTCGGCGAAATAATCGCTGAAGCCTTTGGCAAGATTATCCAAACTTTAACGGAAGAACAGAAACAGCAGCTCGACGCTATTCGACATGCTCACCTCAACGGAAAAGGTCAAGAGCTAGCAAAAGGTAACTCTAAGCCAAAGATTAAACTCAATAAAAATGACAAAAAAGAGCTAACTAACCTCGCCGCTCGCTTCTTAAGCTGGTCTACAGGTAGTGAAGCGTTTAATGACTTTGAAGTAGTGGGAAAACCTAGCCAGCACTTTGGTTTTGTAAGCTTAAGAATGGCTTCTAATCACGGGGTTAAACGAGGCCAAGTATCTAAAGAGGTAATGTCATTACTCACTGCAGATCAACGAAAGGTACTGGAACAGGCTGCCAAAAGAAATATTGATGAGTTTAATCGTTTTATCGAGCAACGCGGAAAGCTAATGCGCAACTTAGAAGTCGCACAAAATGGTCAATCGATTGAGACCGAAAATGTACTCAGATATGGTCGTGAGGTCGGAAAGGTTGAAGCCAGCATGACCTGGAGCCAAGCGATGGCCATGCTCAAAGTACGAGCATCATTAACAGATGAACAGTCTCAATCTCTACTCAGTATTCGCAACAAATATACCGCAGTTGGCGATCAAAACTTACCGAAAAATAGTGTAGAGCGAGGTCGCCAGCTTTATTCACAATGTAGCTTGTGTCATTCAGACAGCTCAACCACGGCTCCCAATTTGAATTCAATTGTTGGTCGTAAAGTGGCTTCAGATGACAGCTATAACAATTACTCTAAAGCCATCATCGATTTTTCTGGCAGCCATAATGTTTGGACGGAAGCCTTGCTAAAGCAATTTATTGCATCACCTAAGGCTTTGATTCCGGGTACATATATGGGGTTCTCAGGCTTGCGAAATACTCAGGACCAACAAGCGTTAGTCGACTATCTAAGTTCGTTAAATTAGCCGTTTGGGGCGAATTCAAAGAGCCAAACTCATTGAAGATCCGATAGCGAATACGCCAAAGTGTGCGGCGTATTCGCTTAACTATTTTGGCGGTATGTGAAGGTCTTTCACACTCACCACTCATAAACCGAAAACCGAGCCATCCCCCTTAAAACGACTCTAGAACTTCCCACCATTTACCCATTCTGCTTTTGGTGGCACGGGCTCTTGGTTTACCCATATCTCTTTAATTTGACCTCCCTCAACTCGGAATAGATCAAAACGCGCAACCTCGAGACCATGTTCAATAACTCGGCTGTAAGCTGCTACGAAGTTACCTTGACCGACAATCTTGAACACTTGGTCATAGCCACCAATATAACTCTCCAAAGGGCTCACATCTGAGGCTTGATAAACGGCTAGCTCTTCGTGCTGGAGATACTTTGATAGCTTGTCTTTCTGCCCTAGTACCATGACATCACATAAAAAATCACGGATAAGGTTCTTATTCTCTTCTGTTTTATCTAAGTCAGTATGATTGATTGGCCCTTGCAGTCGACCTTCCCCTTCCGTCGGTTGAGCTTCGAAGGCAGAAATCACATCCCAATGTTCAATAATTTTATCGTCATTATCGGTATCGAATAGATCCGTAGTCACCCACTTATATTCGCCATTATTAATATCTTGGAATGCTTGAACAAACACGAATTGGCCATCGACGATTGAACGTATGATCTTTATGTCTCTAACAGGGCAGCGTTTTAAGAACGGTTCGAAGAACTCAACAAAACCATCAATACCGTTGCGAACCCCAGTGCTATGTTGAGTATAACGTTGACCGGTGTACTTCGTTACCGCCTCTAATGCATGACCATCTCGGATACCTTCCATATACAGATTAGTCGCATTCGCTAGCTTATTGCTCATAAATAGTTTCTCCAAACTTAATAGTGCCAAAGTACGTTATTTGGCTCGTACACTGAAACTCAGAACTAGATTGTCTCAGGTGTCCTTTTAACTGTCGGATTGTTGAATAGGCTCTTCGCGTCGCTATTCAAAACCAAGTTAAGCTCGATATACGTCTACAGCATATCGAGCCTTTACAACCTAATTGGTCACTGTGGTTACTGTTTGGCGTGATAAGCTTTAGATACTGCGTAGCTATCCTCAAACCAGTTCCAACTCTTCACTTTGCCATCTTCAACCTGAACTCGAACCGCCCAGCTGAATTTACCCGTGTCTACACCAGATTCATTCGCAATGGCACTCATGCTGCCCATGAACACTGCTTGGTCGCCGTTTACAAAACTATAGTCTGTTGACCAGCTTGTGACTTTCAAACCTGCGCCAAATAGAGGAAAGAAAGTGTTGAGCACTTTTTCTTTTGACTCCCAGTTACCGATCCAAGGGATGTCGGCGTCACCTTCGTTGTGCCAGACAAAATCATCGGCCATTAATGACTCGAGTTTTGCCATATCACCTGAGCCTGCCGCCCATAAGAATGCTTGAGCCGTTTCTAATGTCTTTGCTGAATCGACTGCTTTTGTTTCATCTGCAAAGGCTGGAGTGAATTGAAAGAAAGCCAGAAGACTCGCTAGACCGATAAGTAGATTTTTCTTTAACATTTTCTTTCTCCTGATTGTCAATTTTGAAGCTCAATGCGTGGGAGATTAAAAGTGCCATCAGTGCATGCTTTGAACTTCAGTTCTGTTTGTTGCCTTGTTGAGATAACTATAGCTGTGCTAAATTTTTGGTAAACTCACTAATTGAACACGTTGGATATGCGCAAATGCACAACATAAGATGGGATGACCTGCAATATGTTCTAACAGTGGCGAATGAAGGATCCCTGTCGGCCGCGGCAAGAGCACTTGGTGTAAACCACAGCACCGTTTTACGTCGTATTGACACCTTTGAGTATCGTCACAAATTACGGATTTTCCACAAACTTCCTACCGGATACAAACTAACGGTTGAAGGACAAAAGCTTCTGGAGTCAGCTCTCGCTATCGAATCCACAGTAAGAGAATTGGAACACAAGGTTTTTGGACAGGAATTGAAGCTAGAAGGAACGCTAAGAATAACGACGACCGATGCGTTATCTCGTCTCATTCTGGGTACTCATTTGGCTGCTTTTCATCGGCTTTATCCAAAAATTCAGTTAGAACTCAGCCTCACATCTCGTCAATTGGATATTTCGCACCTAGATGCAGATATCGCGATTCGCCCGGCAAATGAGTTGCCAGCCCATTTGGTTGGGACCAAGTTAAGTAAAATTGCGTTTGGTGTTTACGGATCGCCAGAATATATAAATGGCCTTAAGAGTAAGCACCCCTTAAAGTCTGCTTCTTGGTTAATGATGCATAGAGGCAGTGCTTCGCTACAGGTTTCTGAACTGATTTCAGAAGACAAAATTGTCATGAAAGCCGACTCTTTTGAGCCCCTGATCATCGCGGCTGAAAATCAGATGGGGTTAGCCTACTTACCCTGCTTTTTAGGTAACAGTGAGGGAACTCTGCAAAGAGTAGATATGGAAGTGATGCACCAAAATACAGACCTATGGATGATGACTCATAAAGATTTAGAAGATTCAGCCAGAGTAAAAGCATTTTTTAATTTTATGAAAGGCGCAATCAAATCAGACCATAATCGGTTGGCCGGATTTGATTATTAGCGAACGAGTGCCGGCTCTTCACCATTAGGCTTACGAACAAAATGACACAAAGCCCACAGCACAAACAAAGTCACAGCCAGCTCCCAAGCGCGTAGGAAGGTACTTTCCAACCCTAAGTTGCTACTGGTCATATACAACTGAATCGGCAGCATGGTCGCTAATAATGCATCGGCATGAACGTCTCTGGCTGAACCTTTCGCTTTGGCCATTGATGCGGTGATCATAAACGCAAAGAAACCCAACACTATGGTGTAGTAACCAAATGTAGACTGATGCCCTGCCATCAACAAGGTGAACACCACGGCTACTGCACAGCCGCCTACTTGAGTTTGAAAACGGCGGTCAACCACGTCTATAAAGCTTTTGTGTGTGGTTTGGGTTGCAGCAGCAATCACTGGAACCATGCAGAACGTTGCTGAGATGATGTCAACGATCATCAAGAATGCTAAACCAAGACCAATCAATGCGAGTGAAATGGCTCTGCTCTCAAATGTGACAGGCTGTTCTTTAAATACAGGAGGCTTATTTCCTTGCTCAACAGGGAACAAAGCCACCATAGTTTTTGCTACTACCATGGTAATCAGCATGGATACCAAAATTTCATGAATGCGCATCGGCATATCCATGGTGGTGTGCTGAGCAAACACCACAATCAAAATCCAGTTGAAGGTTGGCATCAACATTTTACCTTTCTTCGCTGGCGTAGTGGCTCGACGACGCATAAAGTCGAAGAAGAACAGGCTGATGGTCCACACCACAAACGGATGCTGTGAAAATACCTCAGTCACCACCAGCGCTGTACTTGCTGCCAATAAAGTGGGTGACAAGGTACGGATAAGGCCAAGCCAAGAGTAATCTTTATTCTTGGTCATGATGATGGTTGGATACAACGCCAGATAAACAGGAGAGTCTAGGTTTAGTAGCTTTCCCAACACCATACAAATCGTCACAGTAAGTGCGACACGCAGCGCTTCATTACGTTGAGAATGACCCTGTGCGGTGTTTTCGAATGTCCACATAGTCATCTCCTACTAGTAGATGTAGCGAAATATTGAAACCAAGTGAATCCAAGCCGAACCAATAACGTGCATTATTGGGTTACCGCTTTCTACGATCACACTCGCTCTTGAACCTGAGATCATCGAAGGATCCAATTCATTAACGCTAATGCGGGTACGTACTTTCTGTTGCTCACGGATCCAACGCGTATCATTGGTCACGCTAGACAGCTTGCCATTGGCATTATTGGTGTCGTAAATCGCACGCTCTTGGCTACTCACTTCCCCCGTAAAGACTTTGCCCGGTAGCGCATCAAAAGAGACAAAACTTCGCGCCCATTTGTTAGCTTATCAATGCCTTTCTCATTGAAGTCCGCACTGATCCACGCATGAGCTTCATCCACCAGCAGCAATGATGAAGTACCTTGAGTGATATAACTGCCCGATTGCAATTGTAAGTTGGTCACGACACCTTCCGTTTGCGCGACGACTTGTGTGTGGCCTAAATCCAGTTCCGCACTGGCAAGTTTTGCTTCTGCTAATTCAATGGCCGCTGTGCGGTCTTGGGTCGATAACTCAACTTCAATACGTTTCACTTCTGCGTTCGCAGCTTCAACCGCACTACTCGCAACTTGTGTATTGGTGATTGCGTCATCAAGATCTTGTTCAGTCGCGAGCCCTTTGTTACGCAGTTTTTGGTTACGTGCGAGTTTCTGTTTCGCATTGTGGTATTCAAACTCTCGTTGGCTTTGTGTTTGTTTCGCTGCTGCTAATTGCTGCCATTTCGCTGAGTCAGAATCACGCGCTTGATGCAGTTCGGCTTGCGCTTGTGCCACTTTCAATTGGTAGCTACTGGCATCGATAGCAAATAATGGCTGATCTTTTTCAACCAACTCGCCATTACTAACCATGACATCGGTAATCACACCGGACACTTCTGGCGCAATGGTCGCCACGTTACGATACAAAGTCGCTTGAGTGGTGAAAGGGGAAACATTATCTGAGGTGACTAAAAAAGCGGAGAACAATGCTGCCGCCGACAAAACAGTGTAAATCGCGTATCCATCACAATTTTTGTTCATGCTTGTGCCTAGTTTTCATTCATTATGACGCGCCGCGCTCACGGCTTATTCGATTCTCTTTTCTACGAAAACTAGGGTATAACCATGCACAATTGGAAAATAGAGACAATAAAAGAAGTGTGGATTCCACATTTGGAAAGGTTGATAATTTGTACCGATTTCGCTCAATGGTTGAGCGAAAATCTCAAATTGGGATGTGTTGAAACGTTAGAATTCCGTTCCTACCCGTTCCTTCCCTACGATCAATAGGAGATTGAAGAAGTAAACCGTACCCAGTTACATTCCATTAGATTACTGAATTTGCACTAGCTTCTTATGGTTAAAATGCCTATTGTACAAACCATAAAGTTATAAAGACTCGCGGCCTTTGCCACAGAGACTCTCCATTTAAAGCGAAAATACTTACTATGAATTTTGATATCAATGCACTGAAACACCACCAACTGGTCGAAGATGGTCAATTAGAAGGGTGTTACATTCATCAGCCTGTGCAAGGCAGTCAACCAGATGACAAAGCGGTTTTAGCAGAGCGCAAAGCACTGGAAAGCCAAGGATATAAGGTGGTTCAGGTTAAAGCGAAGGGCGGAACAACTACATTTGCCGAAGCTATGCAAGAGCTTGCGAAAAAGACAGGCCACCAGCCAAAATAGTAAACGAGTGGATAGAGGGAGTTACAAAGTTCGCTAACAACAGTCCTTCGAGAACCCCTACCGCGCGATCTCAATATGCGCCATTTCATACTGACAACAAGGGCTGTAACTGGTGCTTTTTTGAGTTAGTTAGCCCTTATTGTCATAGCCTCCCCTTTCATGTTTCAAAGGGATTGCTTTTCCGCTGATGACTCATATCACTTGACCTGTCTACAGGTAACGACTTTAGAATGATTAGCCTTATGCTTATCATGACTAAAGAGGCACATTTCGTTGCACCAATTACGAGACTTACAGCAGTCAAAGCTATTTCAGCTCTTCGACCATCTACCATCGACAATGAAAGGGATCACTCTTGCCCTTATATCTACAGCACTGTTTACGATCGTTGGGGTATTTGTTCGACAGCTCAGCACAGACTATGACACCTTTCAGATCCTGTTCTTTCGCCAGTTCATTTTTATGTTATTGCTCATGCCTGCGATCAGCAAAAATATCGGTGTGCTACTTAAGCCCAACAAAATATCGCTTCACCTACTAAGAATACTAGGCGCTTTTACCGCTCTATATTTTGGCTTTATTTCAGTGAGCAATATTCCATTTGCTGACGCAACAGCACTCGGTTTCTTGCAGGTACTTTTTGTGGCTCTAATCGCTCATTTCGTGTTGGCAGAGCAGATCACCGGCAGTCGAATTTTCACAATTGTAGTTGGCTTTATCGGGGTAATGACGGTTGTTCGACCGACCTTTGCAGCAAGCCATAGCCTTTATGTTTTATCTGGCGTAATTGCCGCACTAGGCGCGTCGGTAGCGGTAGTGTGTGTTAGGAAAGTGGCACAGAGCGAACCCAAGATAACATTAATGGCATACCAAGCTCTGGCAATTGGTTTGATGACATTAATACCAACCCTTTACTTATGGCGCACACCAACAGTCGAAGACTTCATGTTACTGCTGTTAGTTGGCCTCATCTCTTCGTTTGCTCAGTATGTTGGTATCTCTGCATATAAATGGGCGCAAGCCAACATCATTGCCAATGTTGAGTATGTAAAGATTATCTATTCACTTATTATTGGCTTAGTTGTCTTTGCTGAAATTCCTGATTTATGGTCAATGATTGGCGCACTGATTATTCTTATTAGTGCATTGATTCCATTGATTTGGTCTCACTATCAAACCACCAAAGAGGGTAGCCCTAAGTGTTGAGCATCAAACAATTTTGTGAACAACTAGAGGTATCTCGAACAACGGTTCTCTATTACGAGCGAAAGGGGCTAATCACTCCCGCAGCTAGAACACCTAACGGTTATCGCCAATATGGCGAACGAGAACTTGAAAGGTTTAGAGCAATACTTGCCTATCGCTCTTATGGTATTCCCGTCAATGAGATTGAGAGCCTGCTACACCAATCTCAGGATGAAGACCGAGATACGGTACTAAGACAACAGTTTGCAGCTCTCGATCTAGAAATTCAAAAGTTGCGCCAGCAGCAACAATCCATAATGGCTTTACTCAAAGAGCCTGAACTTCTAAATCAAGGCCTACTCACCAAAGAGCGTTGGACAGAAATACTTAAAGAATCAGGAATGGATGAACAGGGTATGATCAATTGGCACAAACGCTTTGAGCAGATGGAGCCACTAGGACATCTCAAATTCCTTCAATCTTTAAATATCGATGAAGATGAAATTGAGCAGATAAGGGCGTGGTCACGAAAGCCATGAGGTATTGATATAAATTACCCACATTCCACGAGTTAAAGGCTATTAGGTGATTCATCGACGCGTTTTTCTAGGATTGGTTCTAGATTGGTTTATGCCGCTACCTTGAACCCAAAAGGCCTCGCACACGCGAGGCCTTACGTTTTTCATTTAACGTTTACAGCTCCCTACTTCACTGATTTCTTTTGTTAACTTTCCTTACTGACCTAAGTTACTGACTCAGCTGACTGAACTTCGGCAAGCTCTTCACAAACCTCTGGTGTACATCCATATAGGTTTGCATATAAATTTCATCGATACTGTCACCACTCGGGAAACTCGATGAGAAGTCTGCGTGTTTGCGGTCAATCGACAATTTAGCGGCCTCGATAATGTGAGCGATGAACATTCGAGGATCTTCTAAGCCGATAGAGATACGCATTGTGGTCGGTTTAATACCTGCTTCATTAAGCGCTTCACCGCTGAGTTCTGAGTGCGTGGTCAGTGCTGGACACAAGGCCACGGTGTTGGTTTGCCCTAAGCTCACTTGCATGCCGATTGCTGGCTCAAGCATGTCGAAGAACTGTTTAAACCCATCTCGATTGATTGGGGCACGGTCGCCGTTACCTTCCATATCGATTGTGAAAAGCGCCGCTGGTAAACCCAAGTACATGTTGTTCTGGCAGTGTTCATAGTTATCGCTGTCTGGCAAAGCTGGACACGACACATTGATGTCTGGGTGAGCATCAAAAATCTTCGCCAGAGTCAGGGTGTTAATCGTTTTCTGCACCACTCGCATCTCATACGTTTTCATACCATTGAGCACTTCAAACGCTTTGTCTGCGTCTAGGAATGCGCCCTTAATGTAGTACACATTCCAAAACAGCGTTTCGTTCCATGGAATGGTGACCTCATCGCCGTTGGACTTGTTGAAAGTGACTTCCTCTCCTTTTGGAATAAACATGGTCTCGTTGCGGCCAATCACAACTCCAGCGGTTGTGGTGCCAGAACCCGCCAGTTCTTTGGTGTAAGAGTGAATGACATAATCTGGCCTTTCCATAACGTCATCACGTTTTAGTACTGGGTGCAGTAATGGAGTCCCCACTGTCGAATCAACAATCACATCCCAACCACGAGAGTGACCAGCTTTACTGATGCTAGCAACATCCAACACGTATCCATGCGGGTTACACGGTGACTCTAGGTAAACATAGATCTTCTTACCACCAGCGAGACGGTCTGCGTATTTGTCGGCAACTTCATCAAGGCGCGTCGCGAACTCATCACCGGAGTAACCATCCACCCACTCTACTGCAACATTCAGGTTAGACGGTTTGCCAAACCAATCTTCCAACAGCTGGTAAGAACCACCATAGATATTACGTGAAGCCAAGACAATGTCTTCATGACCAAGTAAATGGCTCAACAACCCATCAATAGCCGCCATACCCGAGTTAAAGTTCCATGCGAGGTACTCATTGGCTCTAGAGCCTACCTCAATATCAACCATGTGATTAGCCAGTGAAATCGATGTTGGATTAAGCAGTCGAGAGTAAATATCGTGCAGCGGCTCTTTACCGTTAAACGCATCTTCAATCCATTCTGTACATGCAAACAAATACGTGGCTGTGCGCGTAATAACCGGGCTTGCCGAGAAGATAGCCGCCACATTATCGAAGATAGGATACGCACCTTTAGACGCAAAATTGCCATTATTGGTAGCAATAGATTGGTAATTAGCACGCATTGGGTTTTGCAGGTTGTCGAGGATCTTAGCGATCTGGAATGACAAGAAACGTTTGGCGTTAAACCAAGCGATTCGGTCACTCTTGTCGAGTTCTGAAAGTCCATCAACCGTCAATGCCCAAAGATCGTGAGTCTTGGTATTGGCTTGGTACAGTGTCGTCGCCAGTTCAATCAGCGTGACGCCGTAATCACTGTTTGGGTCGATACCAAAATGCTTTGCTTGTTCAATGGCAAGGGCTTCTGCTTGTTCATGTTTGGTTGTTTTACGCAGCGGGCTAAGTTGAGTTGATGTATTCATAATTCCTAAGTCATTCCATGCTTATTGTTCCTCCTTTAATTTTAGTTTTGTGCAGATGCTAAAAATTGCTATTTGCGAAGTAAGACATACACTTTGAGCAATAATATTGCCAAATAAACTTGAATATTGATGGGATATGCCAATGGATGAGATCGACAAGAAAATACTGGCTGAACTGCAAAGCAACGCCCGCCTGACTAATCAAGAGTTAGCCGATCGCGTGGCACTGTCGCCCTCACCTTGCTTACGCCGAGTTCGAGCATTAGAGAAACAAGGGATTATTCGCGGCTATCACGCCAGTGTCGACCAAGAAGCATGCGGCTTGCCTGTGAATGTATTTGTGTTGGTGAAACTTGAAAAGCCAACTGAAGAGAATATGCGAGACTTTGAGCAGCACATTGAAGTGATTGATGAAGTATTAGAGTGCTTTCTGATGACGGGCAATCATGACTACCTGTTGCACGTGGTGAGTGAATCGCTCAAAAGCTACGAGCAGTTCATCCGCAAGCAACTAACCCGCCTGCCCAATATTGCTTCTATTGAATCCAGCTTCGCCTTTGGTCAGGTAAAAACAAAGACTAAGCTGCCCGTGAGGTAAATGGGGGGCGTTGCTGTTTGGGTTTGAGGAGTTCTTGAGGCTGACCTGAAGTAACGTAAGCAGGAGTTACATATTTTCATTGTGACCTATAAGCTTACTAACTAATTGATTTAAATTTAAAATGAAAGGTCTCATAATATCTATATAAAGCCCATCCCCCCAATCCTTAAACGCGATAGCTAGAAATGAATTTTGTGCATTTAGTAGTGATACTTTTTTTCTTGTGTTTTGGTAGTTCAACGATGGCTATAACCAGTAATGACTATATCGTTGTTAGCCAGCCTGATTTAGAAAACAGTCTTTCATGTGAAAAAGTCGAAGGAAGGAGCTCGATTTGCTTAGCTTCTATTTTATGGCATCCATCTCCAGAAGCCTATGTTATCAAGTTCAAAGTTAACCGCACCTCCGACTCGAAAGATATAGAATGAATAACAATAGAGTCTGCTAGATTAATGTCTGTATATTTAAATCCACTAACCGCAAAATTTTATGAAACAAAGCCTGCTTTAATAGATATGTTGGATGTAACTGAGTTTCATGCTGAGAATATCATTGTTGAAATTGAGTTTGATAATAATGGCAGTTACTACTCAGCATACTTTTATCCAAAACTGACAAATGAGAGTTTGAGTTTAATACATGACTTTTTTGAAGGGAAAGTTGACACCTACAAGCACCTGTTCGATGTATGTGAAAAAATGAACAGAGCTCAAGAAGATCATGTTTTTCAAGAATATTGTGTGTTTACTAATGTTCCATAGAAAGTAGTTTTGCTAAACGATTCTGGCTGCTCTAGCATTCGGAAAAGCCCTAGATCTCATTGTAGTAAATCAAGAGACCTACATTTATAAAAAACCTTTATTTTCAAAGCTACCTTGTTATATTCATGTGAAACTTAACTAATATAATAAATGGCTTAAATGATGAAACAAAGTTGTACTTTTTTAACGTCACTGTCGTTGCTGTTGTCAGCTAATACTTTTGCATACGATCTTGAGATTGAAGCTTTTGAAGGTAAAGAGCTCGCATTATTAAAGACCGCAGAAAACTCTAGCGATAACGAATTGCTAATGCAGGCTGCTAACCTTTTGATTGAAGATTCAATGTATGAAGAAAACCTAGAACGCGGTTATGAGTACATGAATCAACTCGCGGAGTCTGGTGAGGTGAAAGCAATCATTACCTTGGCAGATAAGTATTACTACGACGAGCAGTACGAAAAAGCACTGGCTTGGTACCATAAAGCCGAATCCAGCAAAGACGCTTATGCGCTCTACTCATTAGGCGTGATGTATTTTGATGGCGAAGGTACACCTGTCGACCTTAAGAAAGGCAACGATTATTACCTCGCTTCTGCACAAGCTGGTTATTCTGACGCTATGTATCAACTCGCATTTTCATACGATGAAGGTCAAGGCGTCACTCAGGATTTCACTAAGTCTGCTTATTGGTTTGAGCAATCGGCAAACTTAGGCGATGCAAGTGCCATGTACAACTTGGGTATTTCTTACCTAAATGGACAAGGCGTTGAAAAGAGTTGCTCTAAAGCGATGCAATTATTTAGCAACGCCATTGAAGAAGATGAACATACACTTTCCTATGTGAAGATGGGTGATATTTACTCTTCTACTCGATACAAAAAACCGTGTGGTTTCAAAACTACAGACGCAAAAAAAGCATTAGAGTATTACACTAGCGCCGCTATGCAGGGCAACGATTATGGTCAGTATTCCGTTGGTTACGCCTACCGTAATGGTCACGGAACATGGAGTGATTTTGTTAAAGCGTTAGCATGGTTTGAAGTCGCGCAGGAATACGGAAACTCGGATGCAGAGAAAGAGATAATCGACGTTAAACAGTACATGACAAAAGAAAACATTGCCGCTGCTGAGCAACTCAAAGACTCTTTAATTGAAGATATCTGGTAAGGATAATAACGACTCTAATTTACATGGATTAAAACGCTTCTGCCCAATAACCTGTTAGAGATCGGTTTATTGTAATCGCCCCAAAACTAAGGCCTCGAAAATGCGAGGCCTTAATTGTATCTACAGAGTGACTAACCCGCCTGCCCAATATCGCTTCTATTGAATCCAGCTTCGCCTTCGGTCAGGTAAAAACAAAGACCAAGTTGCCCGTGAGATAATTAGAAACGACTTAATTTAGCTGTGCTGATGGCATTGGATAGTCATCTCCAATCATACAGATAAGTGCGCCACCAAAAGCTTTGTCGTAACGTATTTTTCCTGTCGAATCAGAGCTTTCGATACTCGAACTGCCGTCCACAATGTGATTAATTTCTTGTGCGATTTTTGTTGGTACCAACCAGATACAAGCCGCAACAGAGCAAGTGGATGATGACGATTCGCAACCTGTCTCGGTGCTTCCTCGTGCCCACTGGCTATCCTTTTCCTTAAGCAGTAATTGCGTTGCTATGTAATCCGGGTGGTCGATGTACTGATCACCACCTATCCATGTATCGTCATAAGGTAGGTATGGTCCTTTCCATGTTGATAAGCCCGGATTTTCGATTAAGTGATTGATGTTTAAGTAGCCGAAGTTCGTGTCGGTATCGGAAGTGATGGGAGGCAAAGAACCATTATCACGAGAATATTGCTCAGCAGCATCCAAAACAATATTAAGTTGCCCGATTAGAAATTTAGCCTCGTCGGCACGGGACATACGGTTCCCGAACTGGTTGTAGATAAAAAAAGCGGCAATGAGCATGAGTAAACTAAACGCGGAAAGTTTCCATTTTTTTATCTGACGCAAAAGTTTCAACATCTATTTTTATCTCTCATAAAGAAGGTTCTGATAACGCTAAGGCTGCTCTTATAGGAAAGATTATACCAGAGTAAAATCAAGCGTTTTGCATTGAAACATTCTGCCCGATTGACCGTAAATATACCTAGCTCTTAAAGACCATTTATAACTAGAGCCTCCCCAAAAACGAATAGTCAAAACCACTCTACTTCACTGATTTACTTGCTGTCATCTGCAAAACATTAATTGATAGCTGAACTACATTGCAGACATCGAACTAATTATTTATTTCAACCTAGTAAAGGGCGAGAAATTGCACATACGTTGAAATAAGATTGCTACTTGATAGAAAGCTAAATCTAATGATAAATTTCTAAGGTAACATGCTGAAATTTAATTGACATCATCATATTAAATAGCGCAAAATGGCAATGGCTTTTCATGAACGCCAGCCCACCCCAAGGCAAATCTCTATAGAGAATCACTTGTTTGTATTTTTAAATTGTTTTCGTGCCTATTGGGTACAGTGAGGGGTGCGCTGTTTGCTCGATGGCTATAGGAAAGCATCATGTTAAATAACAAACAAAACTTAGTATCTCACGTAAAAAAACAAGCCAAACTCCTCAGTAAATCAGAACCTGATAAATGTTATAACGACTGTTTGAACATCATCGCTAAACAGTTAGGCTATCAGGATTACCATAATATTTTACAGAAAAATAAACTTTCAGTTGAACAAGCGCATCCACTTGAATCCTATTCTTTATATATTAAAACTGTATTGTTGAGGAGTGTAGACGAAAGCCAACACTATCACGATCTTTCTTACGAAGAACCTGAGTTTCCTGAGAGCTTATATATTACGCAAATAGAGAGGAATAACCTCCCTGGAATTCACAAGTTCAGTAAGGAAGAAATTGCCGAAGAACTTTTTTCTTTGTTATTTTTTCAGATTAATACTAAATCTGATTTACACAAAATTGAGTGGCTTACACGGTGGGCGGTTTATAAAGATGGAATAAAAGACATCGGATATAATTTACTAAAATCCGACAAGACTAATGATTGTGAACTGGGCTATTTGCTAGTTTCTCTCGGGCATTACTATCGTTCTTTAATGGATAATTGTTCATACAAAATTGGAGAACATATCGATTTCAAGTCTTATTTTGGTTACTGGTTACATTCTGTGTATTCTAATGATGAAAGTAACCCAACCATCAAATCATTACGGCTTAATTTTTCTGTCGCTTCTCCTGAATTAATCAATAGCGCAACAAGTTGGGCACCTAAATGGTGGCTAAAACAAGCTGGCCGCATTTAATACACACTCAAAAGTGTAACCAAAAACGCCACCGTTCTAAACGGTGGCATTTCGATTTTTGAAATATAAGAAGTGATGCGAAAACAAAGAATACCCTCCTCTGCTAAATTCAGACTTAGAGTCATTTCCTCAAATGAAATAAAGCTAATCATCATTTCAGATTTGGCGTTGCATGATACCTATGAAGCAACGCCAGACTTGAGTTGGCGGGTTTATCGCTGACGCATTCCGGCCCCTTTTCAAATTAGAGAGCAAAGCTCAAGTTACTTAAATCGAGGTTGTAAACCGTATCGTCAGAGCGGATTATGTAAGCATGAAATTCAATTAAATCTGGGTTCTTCGCATGGAAAAAGAAGTGATACTGTTTGATATAAACGAAACGGTTTTAAATTTGGAGTCATTACAGCCTAAATTTAAAGCGGTATTTGGCAGTGAGGATGCACTATCGCTTTGGTTTTCAAAGCTTTTACATTCCTCAACGGTTTGCATCGCAACAAACGTAAAATCTACTTTTTCTGAATTAGCGAATGCAGCGCTCGACGCTATTGCACAGCGGTACAATTGTGATTTAACGGCGGAAAGCAAAGATGCCTTGTTAACTTCCTTTGCCAATCTACCAGCGCACACTGATATCAAAGCATCTTTACTTAAATTGCGTAACAACGGTTTTAAAACCGTCGCTTTTTCCAACTCATCCCTCGACCTCATCGCTTCTCAAATCAAGAACTCGGGCTTAGAAGATTATTTCGACACAATCATTTCTGTTGAAGAAACAGGCAGTTTCAAACCAAATTCAGATGTGTATAACTTTGCAGCAGACACTTTAAAAGAACCTGTCGAAAACCTTCGTCTTGTCGCTACTCATGATTGGGACACTCATGGTGCGCTATCCGCTGGCTTGCAAGCAGCCTATATAGACCGTACAGGCGTTGAGTATCATTCCTTGTATTTGAAGCCGGAGATTAGCTCAAAGACGATGGATGGTGTGGTAGAACAGATAATTAAGCACAATTTAGACAAGTAAAACCTCAAGAGGCTTTTGCTACTCCCGCTCGGTACAAACAAAAAGGCCTCGCACACGCGAGGCCTTAATTCTATCTACAGAGCAATTAACACGCCTGCCCAATATTGCTTCTATTGAATCCAGCTTCGCCTTCGGTCTGGTAAAAACTAAGACCAAGCTTTCCGTGAGATAAATGTGTGACGCTGTTGTTTGGGTTTATGGGGCGCTAGAGGCTGATCTTCATCATGCCTTGAATCGGAAGCAATATGTGCTTGCACGGTCTTCAACTAGAAATCAGAACCAAACTGAATTGTGCGCATAATTTTCAGTTGGTTAGGTAAGGGCTGGATCGAACTTTAGTAGAGGTTACATTTACTATAGGCAGGGCTTGTGAATAAGTGCTTATTTTGGGTTCATCGCGGCTTTCCCCTGAAAGCCGAGATGAACTTTTTTCAATAATCTAGCGTGTGAAAGCATTTGACAGGTCGATATCACATTGCTTTACATCACATATGTTAATAAAAGTAATGTTACTTACATTTATAAATGTGATGTTTATCTCCATTCATCTTTTGATTACTTTCTAAGCTTAGTTGGTTTTTATCCGATTAAACAGAAGGTTATATGATAAATAGAATAATAACACTAAGTGGCGTTGCATTACTTTGTTCAGCGAGTGCGCATGCGCAAATGCAAAATGGAAGTTTCGAAAACTGGGAAGGAAACGTACCATCTGGATGGAGTGTAATTGATTCCGGCATTGCGGTATCACCCTCTACCGACCCTGTCAATAACGGCAGTTTCTCTGCACAAGTCACAGTGAATACAAGTACTCAAAGTAATACCGATTTTCTTCAAACGATAAGTGTTGAACAAGGGAAAACTTATGATTTCTCTGTCGATGTTTATCACACTGAAGGTAACGTGAAAGCTCGCCTTTTTGTTGATGGCTATTTAGGCTACTCGAATAATGGTTTAACGAATCAGTGGCAAGCATTGACTCACTCGTACAGCGCTACGAACACTAAAGATATCGTTGTGGGCATACGATTTTATGATGATGCAGGTTTTGATGGTTCGGAAGTGGTGTATTTAGATAACTTTCAGCCTACGGAGGCTCCACCAACACAAAGCTGCAATGACACAAGTGCCGCACTCACGCTAGTGACGGATAACTATGGCTCTGAAACCAGTTGGTCTCTCAAAAACTCAGTTTCTCAAACTCTTTATTCTGGTTCAGACTATCAAAGTAACACCAACAATGAAGTGGAAATGTGTTTAGCAGATGGTAGCTACACCCTAGAAGTCTCAGACTCTTATGGAGATGGAATGTGCTGCAGTGTGGGGAGTGGTTCATACAGTTTGTCGGTAAACGGAACCGTTGTGGCATCTGGTGGTGATTTCCAAGCAAGTCAGAGTACAGAATTTACGATTGGTGGCTCAACGACTACACCACCAACTGAACCACCAGTGTTAGGTGAGTATTACAAAGACGCTGAAGGCAAAGTGGGCTTTGCGTTAAAAACGGCCTTATATCAAATTATTGATAATCATATACCCGTGATCAATGAAGGTGCTTGATTTTCGATAAAATCAGGATCATGCTAAGACCCATGAAAATTACACTGACTCCTCAACAAAAGCTGCAACTCGAGCAGATGCACGATTCTACTCGTG